>JBAIYC010000297.1:0-4508 GCA_037916085.1 Nitrospirota bacterium
CCACGCCCGTGGACAACGAGGTGATGGACCTCAGGACCTTCAGCGAGTACGGCGACAACGGCACGCTTGTTCTCATGTCGGACAGCACGAACGCGTCCCAGGGTGGGTACACCTTCTCGGAGAAGGAGGTCAGGCGGGGTCTCGATGATATTTTCCAGAAAGCGACCGGCCGGATCGTCGTTGCCACGTTCGCGTCGAACATCCACCGCGTCCAGCAGATCGTCGACGTTGCCGTCATGCACGGCCGCAAGGTCATCCTGAACGGCAAGAGCATGATCGCCAACGCCCAGATCGCCCTCGACCTGGGCTACCTCGCCATGCCGCCTGAGACATGGCTCAAGATCGACGCCCTGAAGCGCCTCCAGGACAACGAGGTGGTGGTGATCACCACGGGTAGCCAGGGCGAGCCCATGAGCGCGCTCTCGCGAATGGCGTCGAACGAGCACAAGGACTTCCAGATCAAGCCGGGCGATACGGTCGTACTTTCCTCTAAAATGATCCCGGGCAACGAGCGTGCGGTGACGCGCATCATCAACCACCTCTTCAAGCGGGGGGCCGAGGTGTTCTACGAGAAGGTCTCGGAGGTGCATGTCTCCGGCCATGCGTCGAAGGAAGAGCTGAAACTCATGCTGAACCTCGTCCGGCCGAAGTACTTCATCCCGGTCCACGGCGAGTACCGCCATCTGGTCTATCATGCCAAGCTTGCGCGGAAGGTCGGCATCCCCGAGGAGAACATTTTTCTCCTCGATGACGGCGAGGTGATGGAGTTCACGGCAGGCTCCGCGCGTCGCGCCGGGCTTGCGCCCGCAGGGCGCGTCCTGATCGACGGCAAGGTGCCCGGCGGTGTGGACACGGTGGTGCTCCGAGACCGGATGAAGCTTGCCCACGACGGCGTGGTGATCGTGATCCTCTCCATCGAGAAGCTGACCGGCACGGTCGTCTCGGGGCCGGACATCGTATCGCGCGGGTTTCTCTTCGAGGACGCGTCCCAGGAGCTCCTGGCCGAGGTGAAGGACGTGGTTACGGACACGCTCTTCGTGATGCTTCCCGAGGCAAAGGGCGACTGGTCCATCGTCTCGGCGCACGTGCGCTCTGCGCTCAAGAGGTTCATCAACAAGCGGCTCGACCGCAGACCCATGATCCTGCCGATCATTATGGAAGTGTAGCGCGTCAGAACACCTGTCTCATCGGCCTTTTTCGGGGTATTTTGGGGGCATGTGATACCTTTCGTAGCGCCCGTTCCCCACATTCCTCTTTACATCTTCCCGTCCGCTCCGTAGTATTCCGCATTCATTCCCGGATCCCACTATGAAAGCGCTCTACTACGACTCCCTCACAGGCTACCGCGGCATCAAGCTCGGCGAGTTCCCGAAGCCGGAGATCAGCGACACCGAAGTGCTGGTGCGCGTCAAAGCCTTCTCGCTGAACCATCTCGACGTCTGGATCATGGAGGGAAAGTACCCTGTTACGGTCCCGCTGCCGCGCATCTTCGCCTCCGATGCCGCGGGCGTGGTAGAGCGGGCAGGGGCTGCCGTCCCCCATGTGAAAGCGGGCGACGAGGTGGTGCTCTACCCCGGCCTCTCCTGCGGCCGCTGCGCGCGGTGCCTTTCCGGCCGGGACAACGAGTGCAAAGGCTTCTCCCTCGTGGGCGTGATGACCGACGGCGTATCGGCCGAGTATGTGAAGGTCCCGGGAGCGAACGTTTTCCGGAAGCCCGAAGGCCTGTCGTTCGAGGAGGCAGCGGGCATTGGCATCACCTACATCACGTCGTGGAACTCCCTGGTGCAGCGCGCAGGGATCCAGTACGGCGACACGGTCCTCGTGCACGCGGCGGGCAGCGGCGTCGGAACGGCGCTCATCCAGGTTGCACGGCTCTTCGGAGCGACAGTGATCGCCACCGTGGGAGACGACGAGAAGGTGCAGAAGGCACGGGAGCTCGGTGCCGACCATGTCATCAATTATCGCCGGGAAGACTTTGCCGAGGCCGTCAAGGCCTTCACCGCCGGCGAGCTTGCCGACATTGCCGTGGACCACGTCGGCGCGGACACCTTTTCGCGCTCCCTTGCATCGGTCAAGCGCGGCGGCAAGGTCGTCACCTTCGGCGCCACGAGCGGTGATACCGTGCCGGTGAGCCTCCGCCATATCTTCGGGAAGAACCTCGCGATCCACGGCGTCTACGTGGGCCCCCGGGCGGCGCTGGGCCAGCTCCTTCGCTTCTTCCCGCGCAGGCTCAGGACCGTGGTGGACTCGGTCTTCGATTTTGCCGACGCGCCAAAGGCATATGAGAAGCTCCTGTCCCGTCGGTTCTTCGGCAAGATCATCGTGCGGGTGTGATCGCTCCTCCCTGCCCGCGTTCAGTCGCTCCCCCGCATCGGCGCACCGGTCTTTTTTTACCCATCAACCTTGCAGACTCCATGACTTTATGGAATAATCTACTTGTTCCTCGCGCACCGTTTCCGATCCGTTCCGCAGGGAGGGCTGCATGAAGCCAACGGACCCGGGCGAATACCAGTATCACCACCACGGCCTGGACAAGGAGTCCCTCAAGAAGTCCCTGGTCAATCTGCTCATCTATTCGCTCGGCAAGGACCATATCACCGCGACGCATCGCGACTGGTTCCACGCTGCGGCGGCGGCCGTACGGGAGCGTCTCATCGAGCGGTGGATGGAGACCATGCGCAGCTACTACCGGGCAGATGCCAAGCGCGTGTACTATCTCTCCCTCGAGTTTCTGACAGGAAGACTGCTCGTGAACAGCCTGCTCAACCTGGGCTTCTCCGATGCGTGCCGCGACGCGCTGGCCGACCTGGACCTGGACCTTGACCGCATCAAGGAGCTCGAGAACGATGCCGCCTTGGGGAACGGAGGGCTGGGCAGGCTTGCCGCCTGCTTCCTCGATTCCATGGCCACGCTGAGCCTGCCGGGATACGGCTACGGCATTCGGTACGAATACGGCATGTTCACCCAGCGGATAGAGCACGGCTGGCAGGTGGAGCATCCCGACAACTGGCTTCGCTATGGCAATCCCTGGGAGTTCGCTCGCCCCGAGGTGCTCTACGCCGTCCGGTTCGGCGGGCGGGTCGTCGAGTACCGGGACGAGCACGGTCATCTCCGGCACCACTGGGTGGACGCCGAAGAGGTGATGGCCATGGCCTTCGACACGCCTGTGCCCGGCTACGGGACCGACGCGGTGAACAACATGCGCCTGTGGTCGGCCAAGGCGTCGCGCGACTTCAACCTCAAGTACTTCAACGAGGGGAACTACATCCAGGCCGTGGCCGAAAAGAACGAGTCAGAGAACCTCTCCAAGGTCCTGTACCCTGACGACACAACCGTCATGGGCCGGGAGCTCCGGCTGAAGCAGCAGTACTTCTTCGTCAGCGCCACCCTCCAGGACATCCTGCGCAGGTTCCTCAAGTACCACCCGAGCATCGACCAACTGCCCGACAAGGTCGCGATCCAGCTGAACGATACCCATCCTTCCATCGCCATCCCCGAGCTCATGCGCATCCTCGTGGACATCCACCACGTCGACTGGGACCGCGCCTGGGACATCACGTGCAGGACCGTTTCCTACACCAACCACACGCTCATGCCCGAGGCCCTCGAGACCTGGCCGCTTCCGCTCTTCGGCCAGATCCTGCCGCGCCATCTGCAGATCATCTACGAGATCAACCAGCGGTTCCTCGACGACGTGCGCCACCGGCACCCCGGCGACGCCGAGCTTGTCCGGCGCATTTCGCTCATCGATGAGAACGCAGGCAAGCGGGTAAGGATGGCCAATCTTGCCATTGTGGGAAGCCATGCCGTGAACGGTGTCTCGCGCATCCACACGGAGCTCATGAAGGAGACCATCTTCGCCGATTTCGATCGGCTTTTCCCCGGCAGGATCATCAATATCACGAACGGCGTCACGCCGCGGCGGTGGCTGCACCAGGCGAACCCCGGGCTGTCGCGGCTCATCACGTCGCGCATCGGGGAGGGCTGGCTCCGGGACCTCTCCTGCCTCGCCCGGCTCCGTCCCCTGGCCGAGGACCCCGCGTTCCGCGAGGAGTTCCGGCAGGTCAAGCGCGCGAACAAGCAGAGGCTCACGGAAGGCATCGAAGCCCGCACCCGGACGATGGTAGACCCGGACTCGCTCTTCGACGTCCAGACCAAGCGGATTCATGAATACAAGCGCCAGCTCCTGAACGTCCTCCACGTGATCACCCGCTACAACCGCATCCGCGAGGGCAGGGCGAAGGAGCCGGTGCCGCGTACGGTCATCATCGGCGGCAAGGCGGCGCCCGGCTACACGATGGCCAAGCTCGTCATCAAGCTCATCACCTGCGTGGCGGACGTGGTGAACCACGACCCCGCTGTCGGCAATCTGCTCAAGCTTCTGTTCCTGCCGAACTACAACGTCTCGAACGCCGAGAAGATCATCCCGGCCTGCGACCTGTCGGAGCAGATCTCGACGGCCGGGACCGAGGCCTCGGGAACAGGCAACATGAAGTTCGCCCTGAACG
>JBAIYC010000298.1:0-2688 GCA_037916085.1 Nitrospirota bacterium
AGTTCAAAGACGCCGAGACGGCGGATATGCGTCCGGTCATAGCAATAGAGGTATTTCAGCGACCGGCCGGGAAGCTCCACATCGACGATATATCTCTTATCACAGGGGACGGACCGGTACGCGGCCGTCTCGCGCAGCCATTCGAGACCGGAGAGATCGTCCGGTACCTTTCTGGCGATGAACTGCAGTCCCTTGACCTTGCTTGCCTCCTCTAGGTCATGTTTGACGAAGTACTCGGAGACTGACAGTTGTTCTTCAGCCTCCCTGTCGGAATCGGTCGGTCCGGCTGGCCCTCTCTTGTAATGGTCCTCGCTCACGGCCGCTTGCTTCCGTTCGCGAGACCGGGCTGCTCCAAGTGCCTGCTCTGCCATCATCGGCTCTGCGGCCCGGGGCGCGAAGGCCTTCATCGAAGGGGATCCCGCTTTTCTCGACGGTGCAGGCTCTTCGGCTGGCTTGGCCTGGACCGGCGGAGCAGGCCGTTCGTATTCGTCCTTCATGTCGAGAGACCTGTATCCCGGCGACTGTTCGACCTTCTTTTCCCCGGGGACCGCGACCACGGGGGATTTCTCTTTTCGTGCCTGGGGTGCCGATGGCGATGGTTCCTGCCCGGCAGGACCCGGGAACGGTGCTTCCGCGTATTTCCCCGCTGGATGGGCTACGGTATATATATAGTAGGCTGTTATGGTCAGGAACAGAACGGCAACGGCCTCGAGCGGCACTTTGACCGCGAGGGGAAAGAAGAGGCGCTGGAGGAGGCCTTTCTTCTCCTTAGCTTCCACCCTGACCTTCGCCATGATCTTCGAGGTCATCCAGGCCGGCGCTTCGATCTCCTCGAGCTGCTTCACCTGTTCGATGGTCTTCCGGAGCTCCCGCAATGCATCGGTGCATTCGGCACAGGATACGATATGTGCCTCGATTGCAGCTTTCTCGTCGGGCGTGACAGTCTCGTCGATATATTCGGACAGCTTATGGCGGATGTCGCTGTGATTCATATCTACCACCTTGCAATAATCATTATCTCACCGAGAGGCGCGAAGAAGGCCTTGGGCATGCTTGCAGTTCAGCATCACAACACTCAATCCTTCCTGTCATCAAAGACTCCCCATCGCTTTCTTCAGGCACTCTTTAACCGCTTCCCGGGCCCGGAAGATGCGGGATTTGACGGTGCCCGAAGCAGTCTTGAGGACGGCGCCGATCTCCTCATAGGAAAGGTCCTGGAGGTCCCGGAGTACAAGCGCTTCCCGGAATTCAGGCTCCAGCCTCTTGATGCAGTCCTGAACCTTCTTCTGCATATCCCGCCGCTCCAGCCGGTCAAGCACGAGAGGCTCACCGGACGGCGGATCGGGCATGATCTCGCCGTCGTCCGTTCTTCGCGGCGCGTCAAGCGAGTAGGGGACCCGCGCCTGGTGGACCTTCATCCGCTTCAGCCGATTCTTCGACAGGTTGACGGTGATCGCCGTGAGCCAGGTCGAGAACTTCGCTTCCTGCCGGAAGCCCTGCAGGTTCCGATAGGCCGAGACGAAAGCGTCCTGCGTCACCTCGCAGGCATCGTCGTACTCGCCAACGATCCGGTAGGCGATGTTCAGCATCCGCTTCTGGTGACGGCTGACCAGGGTCTCGAAAGCGGAGAGATCGCCGTTCCGTGCTTCGGCCACCAGGGCAGCATCGGCATCGGTAGTGCTGCGCTCCTTCTCCTGGCTATTGGACATACTGTACTCGGACATTGTTCCCCTGACGGCCGGCACACCGCTCCGTGGATGAGTTATGGTAGAATTCTAACAGAACGCTCGGGCAAAGGCGACGGGAAAGGGGGGCGCAATGGCGGACAAGGTGCTCATATTCGGGAAAGCGGGGTGACCCTATACCGAGAAGGCCCGGGAGGCTTTCGGGAGCAGGGCGGAGTACTTCGACGTGAAGAAGGACGCAGCGAAGCTGGACGAGATGTTAAAGCATTCCGGCGGCAGGCGGAGCGTGCCGACCATTGTGGAGAACGGGAAGGTTACCGTAGGGTACGGCGGGAGCTGAGGTGTGTGAGGACCGGCGGTCGCCGGTCGAATTGACAGGACAGTTCGTCAACGATATAATCCCCAAAAAGAAAGAGTCCGTTGCCACGGATACAGAACTATCGGGGTCGGCTGTGACGGGGGCAGCCGTATCGGCCATACTCGGAGCTGTTGACCGGTTCGATCCGTGTCAGGGACTCTCAATATTTCCGTATTTCCTTGCTAAACAGCGTGGATTTCTTGGGGAGGGGATCGATGCCCGTTGAAGCGTACCAGCTCGACAGGAACAACGCCGCGCTCCTGATCATCGACATCCAGGAGCGGCTGGCGGTGGTGATGGACAAGAAGGACCAGGTGGTCAGAAACACCCTCCACCTCGTCGAGCTCGCAAAGATGTTGAACCTCCCGGTGGTGGTGACGGAACAGTACCCCAAGGGGCTCGGCAGGACGCTTCCGGAGATCACTGCGGCGCTGCCGACCTATCTCCCCATCGAGAAGACGTCCTTCAATTGCTGCGGTGAGGAATCTTTCAACGAGCAGATCAGGCGTCTGGGCAAAAAGAAGATCATCGTCACCGGCATGGAGACGCACATCTGCGTGCTCCAGACGGGCCTCGGGCTCCTGCAGGCGGGGTTCGACGTGCACCTGGTGGCCGATGCGGTCTGCTCCCGCACCAAGGCGAACT
>JBAIYC010000299.1:0-1935 GCA_037916085.1 Nitrospirota bacterium
GGAACGATCTTCGCCCGTCTGTTCTCGACCGTGAAGAGCGCCCAGCCGTCGCCCTTGCGGAAGAGGGAGCTTGCAGGCACCTGCAGCACGCTCTCGCTCTCCCAGATGATGAACGTGGTGTCGAGCCGGTAGCCATCGCCGAGCTGCTTCCAGAGCTCCGCGGGCGAGGTGAAATCAACGATCACGTTCACGCGTTGCTCTTCCACGCCGAGGCTCGATATTTTCGTGAAACCCGACGGCTCGACGACGCGCACCTTCCCTTCGAGAGGGCATGGGCCGCCCCAGCGTTCGAAGAGCACGGGGGTTCCCGGACGGAGCTTCACGGCATCGGCGGACAGGACCTCTGCCTTCACTTCGAGGGTCGCGGGGTTGCCGATGTCGATGAGCGGCTCCGCGGCGGCCACCACACCTTCGCTCTCGCGGTGGAGCTTGAGGACCCTGCCGGTCTCAGGCGAGCGGAGCACCACGGTCTTGCCGTAGGTCTCCGGGTGCTCCGCGGCGGAATAGCCGAGCAGGCTCTCCGCCCGCTCAAGATCGGCCTTGGCAGCGGTCACTGCTGCTTCGGACGAAAGCCGCAGCGCTTCGGCCTTCCTGGATGCCGCAACGGCCTGATCGAGGTCGCTCTTGGCGATATAGCCTGAGGCGGCAAGCTGCTTCATCCTTGTCTCCTGATCGCGGGCATAGTCGGCGTCTGCCGATGCCGCGCGGGCCTTTTCTTTTGCCGCATCGAGGGCGGCACGGGCAGCCGAGGCCGCAGCCTCAGCCTCCGCCCGGCTCCTCGGGTCGAGGACCGTCGACCGGAGCGGCTCGAGGAGTGCCAACTGCTGTCCTTTCTTCACCGGGTCGCCCGCGTCGAGGTCGATCCGCCGGAGATAGCCTGCCACCGGAGCGGAAAGGACAAAGCGGTCCCTGACCCGCGTTCTGCCTTCCTCCTCGACGGTCACCCGGAGCGGCCCCCGGGAGGCTTTCGCGACGTCAACGGCAACGGGCTTCGGCAGGAAGCCGTAGGCAATGGCCGCGATGACGACGGCGCCGACGGAGATGACAAAGACCCTTCGACGGACTTCAGCTTTCATGGGAACCTCGATAATGCCGTAAGGGGTTAGGCGTGAGGCGTGAGGGGGAGAATCCATCCGGCATCGATGCTTTTCCCCTTACCCCTTACCCGTGACGCCTTACGGTATCTCACTCTCTCGTCTTCAGAACCTCCACCAGGTCCAGGTGGTCCAGCCGGTTGCGGACGATGAGCCCCGAGACGGCGGCGGAGACGATGACCACCGCCGCGGCCAGCGCGTAGGTTGCGCGCTCGGTCACAAGCGGGATCCTGAAGAGCTCCGACGAAAGCTCCGCGGAAACATATGCGCAGAGCCCTCTGCCCAAAAAGAACCCCAGCGGTATCGCCAGGAGGGTCAGGAGGCCGAGCTCACCCAGCAGGATATAGGAGATCTCGCCGCGCGTGTAGCCAAGCACGCGGAGGCTTGCAAGCTCCCGCCCGCGTTCGGCAAGGCTGATCCGCGCGCTGTTGTACACGACGCCGAAGGCGATGACGCCCGCCAGGACCGTTGCGATAAAAGTGAAGAAGAGCATCGACTCCGCCTGGGTCTCGTAGAAGTTCCGGATCTCGTCCTTTCGCACCACCGCGCCCGCAACGCGCGGCATCTCGACGAGCATGCGGTACAGGCCCGCCTCATCCTTCTCGTCCACGGTGAGCGAAGCTCCC
This sequence comes from Nitrospirota bacterium, assembly GCA_037916085.1. Taxonomy (GTDB): domain Bacteria; phylum Nitrospirota; class UBA9217; order UBA9217; family UBA9217; genus JAKAHZ01. Next base: position 1,721 of record JBAIYC010000299.1, read on the forward strand.
GAGATGGAGCCGCCTTCCCGCATCAGGCGGTTCAGGGCCGCGAGGTCCATGTAGCCCATGAGGCCGATGTACTCCTTGATCAGCCCTGCCACGCGGACCGGGCGCACCGGCCTCTCGCCTTCGAGCACCTCCGCCGTTATCATGTCTCCCGGCGAAACGCCCAGCATGCTGCCAAGGTAGTCGGTCAGCACCACGCCCTCCGCTGGCAGCGTCAC
>JBAIYC010000300.1:0-14530 GCA_037916085.1 Nitrospirota bacterium
GTGCTTCTGATCGAGGCGATGGCCCAGACCAGCGGCGTCATGGCACTCAGGTCGAATCCGGACGCAAAGAAGAAGGTGATCTACTTCATGAGCATCGACAAGGCGAAGTTCCGGAAGCCTGTTTTGCCGGGCGACCAGGTCCGCTTCGACATGGAGCTGATAAAGCAGCGCGGCACGATCATGGCGTTCAAGGGCACGGCAAAGGTCGACGGCGCGGTCGTTGCTGAGGCAGAGCTGATGGCCATGATCGTGGACAAGTAGGCGAAGGCATGGTGAACATCCACCCAACAGCGATCATCCATCCCGGGGCCAGCATCGCCGACGACGTGGAGATTGGTGCCTATTCGGTGATCGGCGAGCACGTCTCCATCGGCAAAGGCACCAGAATAGCATCGCACGTGCTTGTCGAGGGATGGACAACGATCGGCGAACGGAACCAGATCTTATCGTTCTCCAGCATCGGGACGCCGCCCCAGGACATCGGATATAAGAACGAAGAGACATCGCTCATCATCGGGGACGACAATGTCATCCGCGAATGTGCGACGATCCATCGGGCGACGACCAAAGAGGACCGCAAGACCGAGATCGGAAGCGGCAACTTCCTGATGGCCTACTCCCACGTGGCGCATGACTGCAAGCTGGGGAACAACATCATCATGGCGAATTCCGTTGCGCTGGGGGGACATATCGCGATCGGTGACTGTGCGATCCTCGGCGGCATCGTGGCGGTTCACCAGTTCGTCAGGATCGGAGCGTACTCCATCATCGGGGGGCAGTCCGCTGTGAGCCAGGACATTCCCCCCTATGTCAGCGCCGCAGGCAATCGAGCACGGCTCTATGGACTGAACCTGGTCGGTCTCAAACGCCGCGGGTTCGGCGATGAGACGATCAACACGCTCAAACGAGCGTACAAGATCATCTTCCGCTCGGGCCTCACCCAGGAGGAGGCGTTCATCAGAGTGAAGGAAGATCTCGCCTCATCGAAGGAGGCCATGCATCTGGTGGAATTCATGGGGAGTTCGCGGAGGGGTGTCACGCGCTAGGACCGGTGGCGCCTTTCGGTGAAGGAGAGTAGCCGGACACACTATGCAGAAGATCGGAATCATAGCCGGGAACGGAGAGTTCCCCATCGAGTTCGCGAAGGCTGCAAAAGAGAAGGGATTGACCGTCGTTGCCGTCGCCCACGAAGGGGAAACGCTCCCGGCTCTTGCCGAGAAGGTCGATACGATCGTCTGGGTCAAGGTCGGCCAGCTCGGCAAGCTCATCAAGGCTTTCAAGGACAACGGCGTCCATGACGTGCTCATGGCGGGTGGCATCAAAAAGACCCATCTCTTCAGCGGCGCCTTGCCCGACCTGCGGGGTGCGGCTCTCCTCGCGCGATTGATCGCCAAGAAAGACGACTCCATCCTGCGGAGCGTGGCCGCAGAGCTGGAATCGGAAGGCATCACGGTCCGGGAATCGACGCTCTATCTCGACAACCTTCTTGCTCCCGTCGGGATCCTGACCAAGCGCAGGCCGTCGCGGGAGGAACGCAGCGATATCGAGTTCGGGTGGCAAATGGCAAAGGAGATCGGCCGGTTGGACATCGGGCAGACCATCGTTGTCAAACAGGGGGCGGTCATCGCAGTCGAGGCCGCCGAAGGAACGGACGAAGCGATCCGCCGTGGCGGACGTCTCTGCAGGTCGGGCGCCGTTATTGTCAAGGTCTGCAAGCCCGGCCAGGATCTTCGATTCGATCTGCCCGCGACCGGGCTCCGCACCATTGAGACAATGGAAGAAGTGGATGCCTCCTGCCTGGCCATCGAGGCGGGGAAGACCATCATGATGCAGCGGGAAACGGTGTTGCAGCGGGCGAACGCGGCGGGTATCTCGATCGTGGCACTCGGCGCCGACGGAAAGGTGGCCTGATGAGGAGCGAAGCAGAGTGAGCAGTGCCGTTCGCGTAGGGGTCATCGGGGTCGGCTATCTTGGCCAGTTCCATGCCGAGAAGTACGCCGCATTGAGAAACGTCGAGCTGGTCGGCGTCGTGGACACCGATCAGGGCCGGGCGGCCCGGGTCGCAAGCAAGCTCGGTACGCAGGCCTACGCTATGAGCCAGGACCTTCTGGGCCGCGTCGACGCGGTGAGCATCGTCGCCCCGACGGTCCTGCACCATGGCATCGCGAGGCAGTTCCTCGATGCAGGGGTCCATGTGCTGCTCGAGAAACCCATGACCGTGACGCTAGAACAGGCCGACGAACTGATCGAGCTTGCGGACCGGAGAGGGGTCATCCTGCAGATCGGACATATCGAGCGGTTCAATCCGGCGGTCGCCGCCGTCAAACCGCTTCTCCGTCATCCGAAGCTCCTACAGGCGGAGCGCTCCGCGCCGTTCACCGTTCGCTGTACCGATGTGGACGTTGTGCTTGACCTCATGATCCACGACCTGGACATCGTGTGCGACCTGGCAGGCTCGCGGCCGCAGATGGTGAGCGCCACGGGCGTATCGATCATCACCCGCGGCAGTGATTCCGCGGCAGCGCGAATCATCTTCGAGAACGGAAGCACGGCAGACGTCGCAGCCAGCAGGGTGTCGGATGAAAAGAAACGGATCCTCAAGGTTTTTGACGCTGACGCGCTCTATACGGCGGATTTCCAGACCCAAAAGGCCTGGGTATCCCGACGCGGGACCGGAGCGGTGCCGGAATTCGTCGGGTCCGAGATCCCGACTGAGCGTCGCGATACGCTGCAGGAGGAGATCACCGCATTCGTCCGTTCCGTGCATGACGGCAGCCGTCCACTCGTCGCCGGCGCCGAAGGCAGAAGCGCACTTGCTCTCGCCCTGCTCATTTCACGGAATGTCCAAGAGGGCATTACGGCCTTTGTGCCGGTATCGTCGTAGAGAGGAGCTTTTTGCATGTCCGTACCCATGGTTGATCTGAAGGTCCAGTATGAAGCAATGAAGGAGGATATGGACGCCGCGGTCCTGGGCGTTGTGCGGAGCGCATCGTTCATTCTCGGTCTTCAGGGAAAGACGCTCGAACAGAGTGTTTCCGCCTATCACGGCGTAAAGCACGCCGTCGGCGTGGCATCGGGCACCGATGCGCTCCATCTGGCACTCCGCGCAGCGGGGGTCGGTCCCGGTGACGAGGTCATCACCACGCCCTTCACCTTTATCGCCACGGCCGAGGCGATCTCCTATGTTGGTGCCGTCCCGGTCTTCGTAGACATCCGGGACGATACCTTCAACATCGACGTGGATCGGATCGAAGAAAAGATCACAAAGCGCACCAAGGCGCTCCTTCCGGTGCACCTCTACGGCCATGCGGCTGACATGGCGCCGCTCATGGAGATAGCGCGGAAACACGGCCTGCGTGTCATCGAGGACTGCGCGCAGTCGTTCGGCGCAGAGTACCGTGGAAGACGGACTGGTTCCTTCGGGGACCTTGGCTGTTTCAGTTTCTTCCCGAGCAAAAACCTGGGATGCTACGGTGACGGCGGCATGGTTATTACGGATGACGCCAAGCTTGCGGAGCGCCTGCAAAGCCTCAGGAACCACGGGAGCAAAGTCCGTTACTACCATGACGAAGTCGGTTACAACAGCAGGCTCGACGAGATCCAAGCAGCAGTACTCAACGTGAAGTTCTCGCGCATTGACACGTACAACGAGGGTCGCAGGAGGCATGCAGCGCTCTACAGCCGGCTACTTGCCGTTCCGGGCATTGTCCCGCCGGTCGAACTGAAGGACTGCAAACATGTCTTTCATCAGTACACCATCAGGATCAAGGACCGGGATTCGGTAAAGAAGAAGCTCGATGAGGCAAAGATGTCCTCCATGATCTACTACCCCGTGCCCTGTCATCTACAGGCGGCCTACCGGGACCGGGGGATGAGGCCGGGCAGCCTTCCTGTGGCCGAGCGTGCGGCGCAGGAAGTGCTTTCACTTCCCATGTATCCCGAGCTTACGGAGGGCCAGGTCCGGTCTGTCGCAGACGCTGTAAAAAGGTCGATGTAGGGTGGTTGTCGTGCAGTCCCGAGAGACGGATGGTCGACGATGGCTAAGAAGATCCTGATCATTGCCGGCGAGGCCTCCGGCGATCTCCACGGTGCCAACCTGGTACGGGCCATCCGGGCGAAGGATGCAACGGCGGCCGTGTATGGCGTCGGGAGCAGGAACATGCAGAATGCCGGCGTCACGATGCTCGCGGACGCAGCGGAAATATCGGTGGTGGGGGCCACAGAAGTGCTAACCCACATCGGGGCAATCTACCGCGTCTATGCGAAGATCAAACGGTTCCTGAGGGACGAACGGCCGGATCTGCTCATAACGATCGATTTTCCGGATTTCAACATCCTTCTTGCCAAGGCCGCCCGAAAGCTGAGGATCCCGGTCCTCTACTACATCAGCCCCCAGGTCTGGGCCTGGCGGAAGGGAAGGGTCAGGACCATCGCACGGCTGGTCCGTGCGATCATGGTAGTATTCCCCTTCGAGGTCGATCTCTATCGGGGCGCCGGCGTGGATGTGCGTTTTGTCGGCCACCCGCTGGCGGACATCGTTTTCTCCATCTACACGCAGAAGGAAGCCCGGGAACAGCTCGGACTAGCATCGGGGAAGCGCACGGTCGCGCTGCTGCCGGGGAGCAGGAGGAAGGAGATCGAACGGATCCTGCCGGACATGCTGCGTGCAGCGAGGATCCTCGTGGACCGGTTTCCCGACCTGCAGTTCATCCTTCCCGTGGCGCCTACGCTGGAGCATGGCCTGATTGCCCGGTATGTCGACGGATGCGGCCTGCCGGTCCGTGTGGTCGACGGCAGGGTCTATGATGTTCTCCGTGCGGCGGATGCGGCCATTGTGACGTCGGGGACGGCTACCTTGGAGACAGGGCTGATGGCGGTACCCATGGTGATCGTCTACCGCATGTCGCGGCTGTCCTACCTCATTGGCAGGTCGATCATCCGCGTGAAGAACATCGGTCTTGTGAACATCGTGGCCGGCACGACCGTGGCGCCTGAGCTGGTGCAGAACGACGCCACTCCGGAGAACATCGCCCGGGCGCTCGGTGACCTGCTGGGCGATCAGGAGAGGTACGAGCAACGTCGGAAGGAGCTGCTCCGGGTCCGCGAACTGCTGGGCGAAGGGGGCGCATCGGACCGTGCCGCCTCCGTAGTGATTGACCTGCTTGGCGAACGGGGACGCTAAAGCGCATATGGAAATCTACAAGCGACTGCTCGTGTACCTCAAGCCGTACCGCATGCGTCTCGTCTGGGCGGGCGTCTTCATGCTGCTCAGCAGCGTCATGATCTCCGCTCAGACCTACCTCGTAAAGCCCGTCATCGACAAGGTCATCATCGGCAGGGACTGGCAACTCGGACGGCTGATCCCTCTGGCGCTCATCGTCGTGAGTGTGCTCAAGGGCATCACGTGGTACGGCCGAGACTATCTGATGGGGTATATCGGCCAGAGGATTGTGAACGATATCCGCGACAGGCTCTATGCCCACATCCAGACGCTGTCCTTCTCCTACTTTACGACGACCCCCACCGGAGTGATCATGTCGCGGATCATCAATGATGTGAATCTCGTCCAAGGTGCGCTGACCCGCGTGCCTTCCAGCCTCGTGCAGGGCGTCTTCACGATGCTCTCGTTGACTGGCTACATTCTCTACCTGAACTGGCGCCTCGCTGCGTTCTCGATCGTGGTGCTGCCTCTTGCCGGGATCGCGCTGTCCAAGTTCAGCAGGCGCTTCCGGAGAGCGAGTACGCAAATGCAGGAGCAGGTCGGGGAGCTGTCCATGCATCTCCACGAGACGGTATCGGGGATACGCATCGTGAAGGCATTCGGCATGGAGGAGTATGAAGGCACGCGGTTCGCTTTGAAGAACCGTCAGCTCTTCAATTCGCTCATGCGCGGCATCAAGACGAGCGCCCTTTCCCACCCGGTCATGGAGACGATCTCCATGCTCGGGACCTCTCTGGTGATCCTCTATGGGCTGTATGCCATCATCGTGAGCAAGACCATGTCGCCCGGCGACTTCTTCTCCTTCACCGTGGCACTGGTCTTTTTCTACCGGCCGCTCAAGGACCTGAACGGCATCAACAATGTCCTCCAGGACGGGATGGCCGCGGCGAAGCGCATCTTCGAGGTCTTGGATCGGCAGCCGGAGATCATGAACAGACCGGGAGCCCGGTCCCTGTCCCCCGGCTTCCGGACCATCGAGTTCCGCAACGTTTCCTTCAAGTATGAGAACGATCTCGTGCTGAAGAACGTGGACCTCACCGTCCGGGCGGGCCAGACAGTTGCCATCGTTGGAAAGAGCGGGGGAGGCAAGACGACGTTGGTGAACCTGCTGCCCAGGTTCTATGATGTCAGCGATGGCGCGATCCTGATCGACGGGAGCGACATCCGGGACGTGACCATGGAGTCGCTACGCTCATGCATGGCCATGGTGACCCAACAGACGATCCTCTTCAACGACACGGTGCGGAACAATATCGCCTACGGCCACAGGGAGAAGGACTTTGACGACGTGGTCAGGGCAGCCCAGGCGGCCCATGCCGAGGGTTTCATCCGAACGCTGCCCTTGGGCTACGATACGGTCATCGGAGAATCGGGCGTCAAACTCTCGGGGGGACAGCGACAGCGGATTGCCATTGCCCGGGCGCTTCTCAAGGATGCGCCCCTCCTCATCCTGGACGAGGCGACGTCCTCGCTGGACACGGAGTCCGAACGGGAGGTCCAGAACGCTCTCGACACGTTGATGCAAGGCAGGACCAGCTTTGTCATCGCCCACCGTCTTTCGACGATCATGAACGCTGACCGGATCATCGTGCTGAAAGGTGGGAGGATCGTCGAGGACGGAAGGCATGATGAACTCCTGGCACGCGGCGGTGAGTACAAGAACCTTTACGATCAGCAGTTCCGCGAGGAACAACAGACGGGGAAAAGCTGATGCTTAGGGCGAGGATCCTGTCCTTTATCGGGTGGCTGATCATCTCTCTGTGGAGCAGGACGCTCCGCATCCGCTTCGTGAACCGGGACATCCTGCAGGGCCTGGAGCGAACGGGGAACAATGCGATCTTTGCCTTCTGGCACGGCCGCCAGTTCCTGCTCTTCTACGCGCACCGCAGAAAGGACATCGTTATTCCTGCCAGCGAGAGCAGGGATGGAGACATCCAGGCGGGGATCCTTGCGAGGTTCGGGTTCGGGATCGTACGGGGGTCGAGCAAGCGGAAAGGGGACCGTGCTGCTCTTGGGCTCGTCGAGGCGCTCCGCAAGGGAAGAAGCATCGCTCTTGCTGTTGACGGACCGCGGGGCCCGATCTATGAGGTCAAGGAGGGGGTCACCTATCTGGCCGGGAAGCTCCAGAAGCAGATCGTGCCAGTGGCCACAGGAGCTCGAAAGGCCTGGGTGCTCGAAAAGATCTGGGACAAGTACCTGCTTCCGAAGCCCTTCTCCGAGTGCGTGATCGTCTATGGCAGGCCCATCACGGTGAACGGAACGTCAGTGGAAGAACTGGAAGGGAAACGCCGGGAGCTGACTACTGCGCTCAATCAGGTCATGGAGGAGGCAGACCGGTATTTCGAGCAGTCTGCACACAAGGTCAAAGAGGCATAGGCCATGTATATCATCTATAATCTCGTCCTGGTGGTCCTGACCATCATTCTTTCCCCCTTTATCCTGTTCAAGCTCGTTACCGTGCCGAAGTACCGGGGAGGGATCACTCAGAAGCTCGGACGGTTGCGAAAAGGGGTGATGAAGCTGCTGAAGGACGGGTCCCGTCCCATCTGGGTCCACGCCGTGTCCGTTGGCGAGGTTATGGCGGCACACCCGCTCATCCGGGACCTTCGAAAAAAATATCCCGGCCGACGTCTCATCCTGTCAACAGTGACCGTGACGGGGAACTTGACGGCCCAGCAGCGGGTCCCCGAAGCGGATGCTGTCTTTTACTTCCCCTTTGATTATCCCTGGATTGTCCGGCGGGTCATCAGACGGATCAATCCCGCGATCGTACTTATTGCGGAAACCGAGCTCTGGCCGAATTTCTTCCGGGAACTGAAACGCCAGGGGATCCCCTCGGCTTTGATCAATGGACGGATATCGCCGCGGTCCTACGGCAACTATCGCAAGTTCAGGAGCTTTTTCGCCCAGGTCTTCGAGAGCGTTACGCTCTTCTGCATGCAGTCGGAAGAGGACGCCGCGAGGATCCGGGAGATTGGCGCAGATCCGGCGAAGGTCGTAGTCACCGGCAACCTGAAGTTCGACCAGAAGATCCCCGCTCTTTCGCGACCTCCGATCGCGATCGCTCCGGGCAGAAAGGTGATTACCGCCGGCAGCACGCATCGCGGCGAAGAAGCGATCCTTCTGGACACGTACGTCCGGCTCCGGAAGAAGCATCCCGACCTGGTGCTTATCGTGGCGCCTCGTCATCCGGAGCGGTTCGACGAGGTGAGCTTGTTGATAACGGACGCTGGATTCGACTGCCAGCGCAGGACTCACCTGAAGGGGCCGGTGAAGGATGTCGTCCTTCTTGACACGATCGGAGAGCTCAGGTCGTTTTACAGTCTCTGCGACATCGCCTTTGTCGGCGGGAGCTTTGTCAGGGTCGGCGGACACAATCTTCTGGAACCAGCCGCTATGAAAAAGCCAATTATATTCAGTAAATATATGTTCAACTTTAAAGAAATATCCGAGGCCATTATCAACGCAGGAGGAGGCATAATGGTCAAAGATAAAGAAGATCTTTATCGTCAATTGGACAATCTCCTGTCGGACAAGCAAAAGGCAGCGGCTATGGGCCTCCAGGCATTCAAGGTCATCTCAACGAACTCAGGCGCTACGGCAAGGACGATCAACGCATTCAGCGGGCTGCTTCGTGGGAAGTAAGGCGACCATACAGGACGTCATGTACGGGAGACGACGGTCGGTTCTCCTCGAACCGCTATTGACATTCCTGTCTCTGATCTACGGCGTAGTGGTTCTGCTGCGGGACGCCGCGTACCGTCTGAGACTCTTCCGGGCCCGCGGGCTTCCGGTGAAGGTCGTCTCTGTCGGGAACATCACGCTTGGTGGAACGGGAAAATCGCCGACCGTTGTGAATATCGCATCCCTTTTCCGGTCCCGGGGAAAAAGACCGGTTATCGTGAGTAGAGGATACGGCAGGAAGGATGAAAAGGCCGTTGAGGTGGTGTCCGACGGATCGTCAGGGGCCGTCCTCGGACCGGACAGGGCTGGAGATGAGCCTGCCATGATGGCGGCGCGCCTTCGAGGAGTGCCGGTTGTGGTCGGAAGCGACCGGTACCGGGCAGGGATGCTCGCGGTCGAGCGGTTTCATCCCGGCGTCGTCATCCTCGATGACGGTTTCCAGCACCGTCGTCTGGAACGGGACCTGAACATCGTTCTCATTGACGCTTCAGATCCCTTCGGAAACGCCAAGCTCTTTCCAGCGGGGATCCTGCGGGAACCGCCTGCCGCTCTCAGGCGCGCTGATGCTATTCTCATCACCCGGGCGGATACCGGTGGTGCTTCCCTTGATGAACTACAGCGTTCCATCGGACGCCATACAGGAGCACCGATCATGAAGGCGCGGTACGTGCCGGCTGACGTGGTCGATCTTACAACGGGTGAGGCCAGGCCTCACACGGCACTACGCGGATCCCGCGTGTTTGCCTTTGCGGGTATCGCAAGGCCCGAATCGTTTTTTTCGCTCCTCCGGGCCCTTGGCGCCCTGGTCGTCGCGGTGCGTGAATACACGGACCACTACCAATATACGAGGTCCGATCTTGCTGGAATATTTTCCGGCGCGGTGGAGAACAACGCCGTCATGATCGTCACCACGGAGAAGGATGCAATACGGCTCCGGAACATGGCGCGCGAAGGGATCTGGGCTCTTCGCGTGGAGTTGGAGGTCCAGGAGAAAGAGGCATGGGAAGCAATGCTGCTGGAAAGGATATGAAGCGCAGGGGCGCGGTCTTCCTTGACCGGGACGGAACGATCAACGAAGAGGTTGGGTACTTGCGCGACCTCGGGAAGTTGAAGCTCATTCCCGGCGCCGCTTCCGCGATCCGGCGTCTGAACGAGGCGGGCCATCCTGTCGTGCTCGTGACGAACCAGTCGGGCGTGGCGCGGGGCTACTTCCCGGAGTCACTGGTGCATGAGGCGCACCAACTGCTCGCTGATATGCTGCAGAAGGAAGGAGCCAGGCTGGATGGGATATATTATTGCCCGCACCATCCTACCGCCGGCGATTCGCACTATACGACGGAGTGTGACTGCAGGAAGCCGGCGACCGGACTTCTTGACCGGGCGGCGCGGGATATGCAGATCGATCTTGCCCGTTCGTTCATGGTCGGGGACAAATGGAGCGACGTGGAACTGGGACACCGGGCGGGCGCCAGGTCCGTTCTGGTGAGCACCGGCTTCGCGGCCGACGACCCGGGCAACGTCCGTCCGGCGCATGTTGAAGAACCCGATCTCATCGCCAGTGACCTTGCCCAGGCGGTCGACTGGATATTGGGTCAGGATGTGAAGGACGATGTTTCAGGCGACCGATGAAGAATATCCTCGTCATGCGATACCGCTTCATCGGGGATACGATCCTTACTGTCCCGTTCCTGCGAAACCTGAGGCGGGCCGAGCCAAATGCCTTTATTGCATGGATGGTTGCGCCCGGGTCTTCCGATGTCATCCAGGGCATCCCCTATGTTGATGAACTGATCTACTGGGATCCCGTGACCATACACGCGGACAGCAGGGGCACCCATCGCACCTTTGCCTCAAAGCTGTCGTTCATCAGGGACCTTCGGCAACGCCGATTCGACAAGATCTACGTCTTGAAACGTTCGGTCTCCAGTGCCGTGATCGCTTGGCTGAGCGGCGCGCCGGAGAGGATCGGATTCGCCACCGAGGGAAGGGGATGTCTGCTCACCACGAAGGTGCCCTATCGCCGCGACCGGCATGAGGTGGAGAACTTTCTTGCGGTACTCCGCGCTGACGGAATCGACGTCAGTGATGACCATCTCGAAATCTGGACGCATCGGGAAGAGGATGAAAGGGCCGCAAAACTCCTCTCCTCTGTCGGCATTGCACAATCGGAACCGGTAGCGGTGATCCATCCCTTCTCGGCCGTTCCCGAGCGGAGTTGGCCCCTGGAAGACTTTGCTGAACTCGCGCGAAGGATACGACGGGAAACCAGATGCAATCCTGTCGTCGTCGGCGGTCCCGGCGATGCTGCTGCATTTCAGGACCATCGGCACCTGTTCTTCGACGGTGTGGCCGACCTTGTGGGCAAGTGCGGCCTGCGGGAGCTCATGGCGATCCTCCGGCGGTCGGCCCTCTTCGTCGGCAACGACAGCGGGATCATGCACATTGCTGCAGCCGCGGGAACGCCCCTCGTAGCGCTGTTCGGGCCGCAGTCTCCGGTCATCTTCGGGCCCTGGAGCCTGCGGGCAAGGGTCATCTATAAGGCCTTTGCCTGCTCGCCCTGCCGGCAGAAGTTCTTCAGGGAGTGCAAGCCTTCGTCGCGGCGGCGGCCCGCGTGCATGGAAGCCATATCGGTCGATGAGGTTTTCAGGGAGTGCCTGGCTCTCGCCGCACAGGACTGCTGCCGGTGACGGAGACAGCGCCAAAGTCTCCTACGACGGGCGCACATGGGTACCGCATGCAAAGACTCTCTGTAGCCATAATAACGCTGAACGAGGAATCGAATATCCGCCGGACGCTTGACAGCGTCAGGTGGGCCGATGAGATCGTCATTGTCGATTCAGGAAGCACCGATCGTACCGTAGAGATATGCCGGGAGTTCACGCCCCATGTCCATCACCTTGACTGGCTTGGATACGGCCGGCAGAAGAACGCCGCCATCGACAGGACAACGGGCGACTGGGTCCTCAGCCTCGACGCCGACGAGCCTGTCGAAGCAGAGCTCGCAGACGAGGTCCGATCGATCATTTCGTCGCCTGGGGCGCGTGACGGCTACCGGATCCCGCGAAAGACATACTTTCTCGGCAGGCTGGTCCGCCATGGCGGCTGGTATCCGGACCTGAATCTGCGGCTTTTCCGGCGCGGCAAGGGAAGGTTCGAAGAGCGTTCCGTGCACGAAGCGGTCCGGGTCGACGGCAGTGTCGGAACCACCCGTCACGCCATCCTGCATTATGCCTATCCTGATCTGGCGTCCTATCTTGCTTCGATCAACAGATATTCCAGCCTTGCCGTCCAGGTGATGGCCGAAAAGGGCATAGCTCCTTTCAAGGTCTCGTGGCTGAACATCCTTTTCCGGCCTATTTTCACGTTCCTGTACAAGTATTTCTTCCGTCTTGGATTTCTCGACGGAAAGCACGGGCTGGTCTTGAACCTGTTCCACTCCTGCTATGTTTTTGCAAAATACGCCAAGGCGTGGGAGCGCAGCGTGGGGCGGACCTGACGCCGGGGCCGCGCAAGGGGGGGAGGATGAGAGGACAGATGGCGGGGATGAGCGTGTCGGTGATCATTGCCACCTATAACAGGCCGCAACATCTTGCGCTGTGCTTAAAGAGCATAGCAGCCTCAAGCGTCCTGCCGTCGGAGGTCCTCGTGGCCGATGACGGGAGCACGGCGGAAACGCTGGAGTGCATTGCCTCGATGCAGAAATCTTTCGGGAATCTCGTTCCCATCGTCCATGTGAGGCAGGAGCACGAAGGCTGTAGAAAGCAACGGATCGTCAATGAAGCGGTCCGGAGGTCGACGGGGAACTATCTGTTCTTCACCGACGGCGACTGCACGGTCCACCGGGACTGCCTGCGGTTGCACCTTGAAAGAAGGGATCCGCAGGCCATCCTTGCGGGGCAGCGCGTGCAGATCGGAGCACAGCTGACTGAAAAGCTGCTTTCCACCGGGAGGGCCGTGAACGCGCTCGATGTCGAGCTCCTGTGGGATTTCATGATGCGCAGGTCCCATCACGGTCAGGAAGCGTTCGTCATCCGCAACAGGCTCCTGAGGAGACTGCTCAGGAAAGACCGCATCAAGCCGTCAACGTCGGTGATCGGCTGCAATTGCAGCCTGCATAAGGATCTGTTCATGGACATCAACGGGTACGACGAGGACTTTCAGGGCTTCGGCGACGAGGATGCCGATCTCGGCATCCGGGTCATCAATCACGGCGGGTTCATTCGTTCCGTGAGGAACCTGGCCATCGTATTTCACCATTACCATGCCGGCACATGGGATATGGATACGGAGCAGTTCAAGCATAACGCGCTGATCAAGAAGCGAAGGATCGAGAACAAAGAGTCGTTCTGCAGGAACGGAATCAAGAAGCTTCCGTGAACGAGCTGCCCGAAGATGAAGATACTTTTCGTCAACAACTTCAGGAAACGAGGAGGAGGGGAGGAATTTCTCAGGGATCTTCTGCCCGGACTTCTGAACAAGGGGGTCCAGGTGGGCCTTGTCTGCCGTCCCAACACCCCGCTCGTCGAGATGTTCCAAGGGAGCAGCGTCGATCTTCATCCCATGGACCGCTCCGGGGTAGGCGCCGTGACGTCGGTGCTGAGGATCGCCGGCATCATCCGTGAGCGGGGATATCAGCTCGTCGATATCCAGCGCGGGCATGATATCGTCCAGTCATGGCTTGCTGCCTCGCTTTCCGGCGTGCGGCCGGTGATCATGTACACGCCGCAGGTGCCCGAGTTCCTCAGGTCCCGGTTCCTTCTCCGGCGCATGGACGGGATCGCGACAATATCGCGCCACATCCGCGACCGGCTGACTTCGTTCGATCCCTTCCTTGCTGAGAGGATATCGATCATCTATTACGGCATCGACCTCGAAAAGTTCAGACCGGAGGCGGTGGAGCGCGGGTGGCTCAGAACACGGTTCGGGCTTGACGATCATACGACGATCATTGGGACCGTCGGCGACCTCTGGAAGAACCAGATCGAGTTTCTCGATGTCCTGGCCGCCCTCCGGAAAGATTTTCCCGGAGCTCGCTACGCGATCGTTGGTTCCATCGAGCGAAGCGACCCCGGCGACGCTTTTGAACGGCGGGCGCATGAGCTTGGCGTCGCGGACATGGTACTCAGGCCGGGAAGGCTGTCTAAGGCCGACATGCTGTCGTTCTACGCCGATATTGACCTCGCTGTCAGCACTTACAGGAACGAAGGCTTCGGGATCTGGATCCTTGAGGCCATGGCCATGGGAAAGCCGGTCGTTGCCTTTGACGCCGGAGGCATCAGGGATTCTCTGGACGGCTCCCCCTGCGGACGGCTGGTCGCGGGAGGCGCGACCGAGATGGCTGAAGTCTTGGCGGGACTCCTTGCCCACAGGGACAGCAGGGCAGCCATGGCCTCGGCTGCTCCCCGGTGGGTGCGCGAACGCTTCGGCCGGCAGCGGATGATCGACGACTATGAACAGTACTTCCGGACGTTGCTGTCAGGGAGGGGCCGATGAACGAGCTGCCTATCGTAAACCAGCGAAAGCCGATGACCATTATTCTGCTGCTGTTCGCGCTTTCCCTGCCTCTCTCCAAGAGCGCAGTCACGGTAATGGTCGGTATTGCCACGCTGTATCTCCTCTCGCTGG
>JBAIYC010000301.1:0-6607 GCA_037916085.1 Nitrospirota bacterium
TCCCTTCAGCCGCTCGGGCGGCAGCCGGGAGACGCGCTACTTAGTTAAGCAGCGAGTGCCAGTTCGTTATTGGCAGTTGTTGTTTGCCGCGTGTTTTACGAGCCCCACGGCACCTCGGCATGCAACTCTCGGCCTCAAGATCCCCGTCGAAGCCTGTCGCCCCCTTTCTTCGCTACTGAACCGAATCTCAAATCCACAGAGACAAGGAGACTCCCTGAAGGGCCTGCTGATTCTGGTCTCATCAGGGTTCTCGATGTCTCTGGGAAAACTCTATTATAATGATACCTCAGCTGCCGCCCCGCTTCAACAGGTCAAGCACGCTGTCAAGCTCCCGGCCAGCGATCCGGATGCGCTTCTGCCTGCCCGTCTGCCCGGAGACGATCTCGATCTGGGACCGCCCCACATCCAGTTTGTCCGCAAGGAATTTCACCAGCGCTTCATTCGCCGCGCCGTCCACAGGAGGGGCCGTCAATCTGATGGTGAGCGAGCCGTCAGACCGGACAAGGATGCCGTTCCTCGACGCCCGCGGCTGGATGCGGACCGCGAGGACCGCCTCGGGCGGCCTATTGTCCTCCGTCCTGCGCGGCCTTGCCTTCATCGCCGCCTCCCTCGTAGTTCACCATCTCCAGGTGCATCTGGATCACCTTCTTGAGGTCCTGCAGGAAGTGGTGCTTCCGCCGCTGAAGCTCCACAAGATCCGAGTCGAGCCGGAGCTTCTCCTCGCGTGCCCGCTCCATCGTCTGCTGATACTTGAGTTCGGCGTCCTTCACGATGAGGGCGGCTTCCTTGCGGGCGCTCTCTTTGATGTCCTCGGCAAGCTTGTGCGTGGTGATCATGGTGTTCTTGAGCGTCTCTTCGCGCTCGCGCTGCTCCTTCACGCGTTCCGCATAGGTCTCGTGGAACTCCCGGAGCTCGGTCAGCTCGCGTACAAGCGCCTCCATCTCTTCGCGCACCACATCGAGGAACGACTCCACCTCGGTGCGTTCATACCCGCGGAAGGCGACGTGGAACCGTTTCTGCTGGACATCGAGCGGCGTGACCTTCATTGTTCGCTCCTTGTACAACGATGCTTCTCCGCGAGCCCGGTCATGGTGAGCTCAGGGGAGACCGTATTTCAGGTGATTGCCCCATGCTCTTAGATTGGCGATCAGGGCATAATCCAGGAAAATGATAACAATGATGACGACGAACGGTGAAAAGTCGAGCCCTGCCGTCTTCCACGGCGGCATCAGCTTTCGAAGCGGCCTGAGAACCGGCTCGGTCACCCGGACCAGGAACTGGACGATTGGATTATAGGGATCCGGATTGACCCAGGATATCACGGCACGGATCAACACGATCCATTTAAAGGTCGTCAAGATGATGTCCAAGACCTGGGTGAAACCCAGAATGATGTTGCCCATGCTTCTCGCTGCCTCCTTCTCCTTCCCGGTTTCCCCGGACCCTGGCCCTGTCGCCCCTACTTCCCCAGTTCTTTGCTCCTGTTTGTCGCTGCTTCCACGGCGTTCATGAGCGTGGCGCGGAGCTTTCCCTTCTCGAGCTCATGGAGGCCCGCGATGGTCGTGCCGCCCGGCGAGGTCACCATGTCCCGGAGCTTGCCGGGATGCTCGTTCGTCTCCAGCACCATCTTTGCAGCTCCGTACACGGTCTGTGCTGATAGCTCCAGCGCCGTCTGGCGCGGTATCCCCGCCTTCACGCCCGCGTCGGCAAGAGCTTCGATGATGGTGAAGACGTACGCCGGGCCGCTGCCGGAAAGGCCCGTCACGGCGTCCATGAGCTTCTCCTCGACGATGACCGCACGGCCGACAGCCGTGAAGATCTCCCGAGCGAGCGCGAGGTCCTCCGGCGTCGCCGACGAGCCCGCGGCAAGGCCGGCCGCGCCAGCAAGGACCAGCGCCGGGGTGTTCGGCATGACGCGGACCACGCGGGGGCCGCCCTTCAGCACGCTTTCGATCCTCTCGATGGTCACGCCCGCGGCAATGGAGATCACGATCTTGCTCTTGTCAGCCACCGGTGCAATCTTCACCAGCACGGCGTCGATCACCTGGGGCTTGACGGAGAGGACGACGATGTCCGCCCGCGACACAGCCTCCTTCTGGCTTTTCTGGACGACGACACCGTAATTCCTGCTGAGCAGTTCGAGCCGCTCCGGCGAGACGTCGTTCGCGATCAGCCGATCCGCTCTGGCAACGCCCGCAGCGAGCATTCCCCGGATGAGCGCTTCGGCCATGTTGCCGCCACCGAGGAATGCTATCGTTTTGTCCAAGGACATGGTTCCTCCACATGTCGGCCGCCGGGATCACGGAGAGGGCAACGTATCGTCTCGACGCCGCTTTTCGGAGACCTCTGCGGCAAATTGTCTCAGGTCCTTTTTCCGAAGATCGCCGTTCCCACGCGAACCAGCGTGGCTCCCTCTTCTACGGCGACCTCGAAGTCCCCGCTCATGCCCATGGACAGCTCCTTCATGGCCACGTTCGGGATCTGCTCCTTCGCGATGTCCTGTGCCAGATCCCGAAGCCTCCGGAAAACGGGCCGCGACGCTTCGGGGTCCTCCGTATAGGGAGGTATGGTCATGAGCCCCTGGATCCTGATGTTCTTCAGGTTCGCTGCTTCGCGGATCAGCACCTTCGCGTCTTCGGCGTCGACACCCGCCTTCGATGCCTCGCCGGAGATGTTCACCTCGATCAGAACGTCCTGCGTCTTGCCGTGCTTCGCGGCCTGCCGGTCGAGCTCCCGCGCAAGGGCGAGGCTGTCGACGGAGTGAATGAGGTAGAAGAGCGTTACTGCATATTTTGCCTTGTTCGTCTGCAGATGGCCGATAAGGTGCCAGCTCGCGATCGGCCCCAGCTCGGCGATCTTGTCACGCGCCTCCTGCACCCGGTTCTCGCCCAGGACCATGGCTCCTGCCGCCACGGCCTCGCGGATGCGCTCTCCGCCGATGGTCTTGGTCACAACGATCAGCTTGACCGACGAGGGGTCCCGGTGAACGCGCCGTGCCGCAACAGCGATCCGCTCCTGGATATTTCGTATGTTCTCGGCTATGAATGACATGGGATCCTCTGGCAACCACAGATGAACAGAGATGACGTCAGGATCAATATACCTACAGATGAGCAAGATACAGACACTAACGGGTCAACTCCATGCGGCTCAACGGACAAAGGCGAACTCTTTACCCTGTTCGTCCGTGGTTCTCACGTTGACGGCTTTATCATGATGACCGACAACATCCTGCCGGTCCTGCCCTCGGCGCGGAAGGAATAGAAGAGGTCGCGCCTGCAGGACGTGCACATCTCCGCGGCCTGGACATTCCGTTCCATGAGCCCCGCCTGCATCAGCTCGATCCTGTTCAGCTGCGCCAGGTCCAGGCTCCAGCGTCCGTTGGTTCGCGCAGCTGCAGCTTCCTGCCAGAAGGAAAAGGCGTCCCGCACCAGTCCCATGACAGGCTCATCGACCTCGTAGCACTCCGGCCCGATGGCGGGCCCGATGGCCGCGATCATCCGCGAGGGCTCGGACCCAAAATGGTGCTGCATGGTCCGCACCGCCTTGTGCACGATCTTCTTCACCGTGCTCCGCCACCCCGCGTGGATTGCTGCGACCGCAGGCGTCGCCGGGTCGACCAGGAGGATCGGCACGCAATCGGCGGTCTCGACACCGACGGCGATGCCCGGGACGTTCGTCAGCAGCATGTCGGCCTGCATCTGCCGGATGTGCCGGTAGTTGCCAGCGTCCACAAGGACCGCATCGTCGCCGTGCACCTGGTTCGCCGTGACAAGGCGGTCAGGCTCGATGCCGAAGGACTCCGCTACGACATTCCAGTCGTCGGGAGACCGCAAGCCGCCGGACCTTGCGCCCAGCCCTCCATGACGCGTCGTAAAGGTATAGCGAACAGTATCCGGAAGTGCGAGTGCCGGAATGGTCAGGAACTGGTTCGTATTCAAATCCTTGGCTTCGCTCGACACGGAAACGCCTGAGCGCGGCGATCATGACTGCGGATGCGGCAGGTCCATCTCATACACAAGGCGCGCTCTTCCGCTTCATGTGTCGATTGCCCTGTCAGTGTCCCCAGGATCGAAGATGCTTGCGCGCTTATTTGCAGACCCCGCAGGTCTTGCACGCTCCCACCCGGCAGGGCGGCGTGTATTTCCCCTCCCGGGCGCGCTGGTATTCGTTCCTAAGATATTCTTTTCGCACCCCGATGTCAATGAAATCCCAGGGAAGGACCTCGTCGAACCCGCGCCGCCGCGTGACATAGAAGTCAAGGTCCATGCCGAGCTCCCCGGCCGCAGCCTTCCAATTCCCACCCATCTCATGGGCGAGCCGGAGCAGCCTGCCAACCCTTCTGTCGCCGCGGGACAGGAGGGCCTGGAAGTATTCCCACTTGGGAAGGTCATGGATGAGGCGGAGGTTTCCGATCCTCTTCACGGCCTTTTCGAGGAGGCGCATCTTCTTCTTGAGGACCTCGACCGCGTCCATGGGCTCCCACTGGAAAGGCGTGAAGGGCTTGGGGACGAAGGAGTTCGTGGAGACCGTTATGGTCCCGATCCTCCCCGCCGGCCTAGCATGACGAAGCTGGACCTCGTGCACCTTGGCGGCCAGGGACGCGATCGCATCGATGTCCTCGTCCTCCTCTGTCGGGAGGCCGATGATGAAATAGAGCTTCAGGTTCGGAATGCCGGCACCAAAGATGAGGTCGGCTGCGCGCAGGATGTCCGCTTCCGTTATGCCCTTGTTGATCGCTTTCCGGAGCCGCTCCGAGCCTGCCTCGGGAGCGATCGAGATCGTCCTGTGGCCGCTCGCGGCGAGCCGCTCGATCAACGCCCTGCTCAGTGAATCTGCGCGGAGGGAGGAGACGGACAGCCCCCCCTGGATGGCCGTGCAGAGCTCATCGATGGCCGGGTAGTCGGAGAGCGCGGAGCCCACGAGGCCGATCTTGCCGCACGTCCTGTCCGCACGAGCGGCCTGCTCTCTCGCCCGCTCGGCCGAAAGGTGGCGGGGCGGAAGATAGATGTATCCCGCCATGCAGAACCGGCAGTGCCTTCCGCAGCCGCGGGTCATTTCGGCCAGATACATGCTGCTGAACTCCGTGTCCGGTGTGACAATGGCGGTCGCGGCAGGCAGGGTGTCTAAGTCCTGCGCCGTGCGCTTCACGATGCGGTCCGGCGCAGCTGGCTCCCGGGTCCGCCTTGCTTCTATCGCTCCGTCCTCCCGGTAGAGGACGTCATAGAACCCGGGAACGTAGACGCCCGGAATGCGGCAGAGCGACAGGAGGCGCTCCTTGCGGTCCCTTCCCTTCGTGTCCCGGAGGACAGTGGCGACCTCGTTCACCACCTCCTCGCCCTCGCCGACGATGACCGCATCGAAGATCTCGGCAAGCGGTTCGGGGTTGAAGAAGGAACAGATGCCGCCGAGAAGGACCAGGGGATCGGCATCGGTCCGCCCGTCGGCTTCCTGCGGGATGCCTGCGAGGCGCAGCATCTCGAGCACGTTCAGGTAGTCCTGTTCGAAGGAAACGGAGAATGCCAGGACATCGAAATCCGTGACCGGCCGTCCGCTCTCCAGTGCACTGAGCCGTTCCTTGCCGGGTCCATACTCGTCCGTGTCCTCCTCGTCAGGCAGGAACACCCGCTCGCAAACCGTGTCGTCGCGGTGATTCAGGATGGAGTAGATCTGATGCATGCCGAGGTTCGACATGCCCACGTGGTAGGTGTTCGGATAGGCAAGGGCGACCGAGAGTGCCGCGCCCGCGGGCTTGTACACCGCGCCCTGTTCCGCGGCGAGGAGCGCGTCGATCTTTTCCCGCAGGCGGCGATTCATGGGGCGATTATACTATGGGGGCGCGACGGTCGCAAAACAAATCGGACGGAGGGATCGTGAACTCCCCGGGATGCCGCTGGCCCGCAGGAGGTGACTATTCCTTGTCCCAGATGTTCACGTTCTCCGGGAGCCGTTTTAGGAGATTGTCGATCTCCGTGATGCTCACTTTGTTCAGGCTTACGCCGGGATGGTTCAGGTGAAAGACCATCTCGCGGTTGCCTTCGGACACGGCGTAGAGGATCTTGAGCCCGTAGGTGATCAGTTCCGAGTCCATCACTCCCTCCGCCTCGCGCCGCGTCTGGAGGATGCCCTTGTTGCCGCAGAAAAGCAGGCCGTACTTGCCGCCGTGGCCGCAGTAGTTCTTGATCATCATTCCGAAGATCTTCGGCGTCTCGGGATAGCGCATCTTCATGGCCAGACCGGCGCCCACGCTCATGACGAGAGCGCCGTCGCCACCGATGAAGGAGTTCGCGGTCACGATATGAATGCCCTGGACATCAAACATCTCTCCGGTACGGTACGTCGGCATCGCTCGGCCCTCATTTCCGGAAATGTCGATGATCTTCGAGGACAGGAACAGTATATGATTTTTCTTGGCGGACTGCAAGGTGCATGGCGCCGCGTTTGTCGTCTAGCGACGCCCCGGGCGGCGGAGCCGCGGGTACTGTCCTCCCAAAGCGGTAATGTCCTATTTCACCAAAGTTAAAATGTCCTATTCACTGTTACAATGCCCAACCAATTCGGGAGGGCAGCGTGACAGAAAAGGACATTATCGTAATGAGCCAAAAGG
>JBAIYC010000302.1:0-1989 GCA_037916085.1 Nitrospirota bacterium
TGCAATAGGCATCATTGACGTAGGTGAACCGCACATCCTCGCCGCAGATCCAGAACCCTTCATTCGTCGTGTCCAGCACTTCTGTGAACCGCTCCTGTTCCGCGATCCGTTCGCGCAGATATTTCTCCTTCTCCTCTTGTAGCCGCGCCCGATCCTCTTCCGCTTTCTTGATGTCCGTCACGTCCACCATGGTCGTGAGGAGGGCCGGGGTTCCCTTCATCTCAATGACGGCAGAGGTCGTGATCGCCCATCCCTCGGATCCTCCCTTGGCAATGTACTTGAACTCGAACTGCGGTGAAATCTGTTCGCCCTTCATCAGGGAACGGGCGCGCTCCATCATGACAGCACGATAATCGGGATGGATGAGGGACCACGGGTCGTTGGCCAGCAGTTCATTCCTGCTGTATCCGGTGAAGCTCGTAGCGGCCTTGTTGACATACAGAAGCCTGTTGGACCGCAGGATCAGGATCGCCGCACTCATGGTTTCCGCGAGCGCACTGAAGATATCTTCGCTCTCCTTGAGCGATGCCCGGACCCGTCCTGCCTCCTCGAACAGCCGGGCATTCTCGATGGAAACCGCAGCATGGTTGGCCAGTACCTGCAGGGTCTCGATGTCGCTCGGCAGATATGGCGCCGCTTCTGTCCGCTGACCGAGCGTCAGGACACCCAGCAACTGGCCCTTCGAGACCAGCGGAAGCACGACCTCGGCACCGATCCGCAGGACCGATTCCCGCAAGTCCTTTGTCCAGGCCGACGAGCCGGATGGTAGATCGTCGACCACGATCGGTGAGTTCCGCGACGCCAGATGCCTGGCAATGACCGGGGGCAGCGCATCGCCTGCGCCCGCGGCCGTCCCACTGCGGCTCTTTGAAAAGGTGCCGTCGACGGCTCGCACATAGAGCGACGTTTCCCGGACACCGAGGAAGGTCCTGACGCTCTCGACAACATAGCGAAGGAGCTCATCATGGTCCAGGATCGTGATCATGGCGTTCGCCGACTGGCGAAGCATCTTCTGGTAGAGATAGCGGTCTCCGAGAACCAGGTCGTTGATCCAGCGCTGAACGCTCCCGCTGAGCGGCGTTCCGAAGAACAGGACGCCGATGATCGGGACGGAGATGAAGATGGACGCAATGCCGCCGACGATGGGTTCCATCAGTCTGAAAAAGAGGAACTGGAGCGCCGATACTCCGAACGAAAGCAGCAGGACTGCGATGGTGCGGGAAAGAACGAGCCTGATATCGAACAAGCGGTACCGCGTAATGGCGTAGAAGATCGTCAGGAGCCAGGGCAGGCTGAAATACGCGCTGAGCGACGGCTCGATCCCTGTTCCGGTGAACAGCTGGATAAGACCGCCGATGACGGCACCGCCGATCCCGAAGACCACTGTTCCGGACAGGTAGTAGCCCAGTTGGGAGCGCCGGAACCCCCTTGTGCGGCGCCTGAGCCTGATGATCTCAAAGATGAGCCAGAAGGCCATCATGCTGCCGATGAGGCGGGCCGGCATCTCGAGCGGTCCGGGGCTGTTCCGGAACGGCAGCGGGATATATCCGCGCCTCACGATAAGGTCGGTGAAGAGGCACAGTCCGAGAACGACCGCCCAGTACGGATACAGCACTTTGCCGACAAGGCGGGCCTTGGCGCTCTGTTCATCGCCGAGGAAAAGAATTGTCTGGAGGGCCGCGGGCACTGTGAACCATCCGACCCAGCTCATGCGGGCGAAGAAGATGTGATCCAGCCCCCGTGCAAACTGGATATACATAAGACCGGCGCTGAAGGACCACAGAGCGGCGAAAAATGCGGTAGCGGCGGTGGTGCTATTGACCGGACTGTTGCGGGGATTCTTGCGGAGGAGGAGCAGGCCGAGGAACAGCTCGAGCGCGGCGATCAGCAGAAGCGGGAAGCCAATGAGATAAGCAGTGTTCATCACCGATCATCCGGAACAAACGGTGATAGGAGTATCCCAAACCCTCCTGCGCGTGTCAAGGGAGA
>JBAIYC010000303.1:0-3783 GCA_037916085.1 Nitrospirota bacterium
CACCGCCGCTCACGGCCATCCTCGATGGTATCACCCGCGAGACGGTCATTCAGCTCGCACGGGACCGGGGGCTCCGGCTCATGGAAGAGCGGTTCACCCGCGACGAGATGTACCTTGCCGATGAGGCCTTCTTTACCGGCACTGCGGCAGAGATAACGCCCATCCGTGAGATCGACAACCGGAAGATCGGCGACGGCAGACCCGGGCCGGTTACCAAGCAGCTCCAGGCGGTGTTCTTCGATATCGTGCTGGGCAGGGACAAGAAGCATGCCGCCTGGCTTGCGCCGGTCAACGCATAGAGACGGTACCCTCCCGGGTCACCGCCGCCTGCAGCAGGGCGGACAGTGCCCGACTTGCTCCATTGTGCCGAAGTGGTGGAATTGGTAGACACGCACGTTTGAGGGGCGTGTGGGGCAACCCATGGGGGTTCGAGTCCCCCCTTCGGCACCATTTGTTCCTGCCGGGAAGCAGGATGCGTGATATCTATCCCGGCTGCATGTCCATCCCGTCAGGCGCCGAACGCCTGACGTTCCTTTTTCCGGGTATTCTATCTTTCTTTCCGTCTCGTGGTGAACAGAACTATGTTCAAACGAATCCTGCTGGCGACCGTCCTTATTGTTATCCTCCAACCCTATCGCTGTCCCGCCCAGGAACTGTCGAAGAGCGGTCCCGCCGCGGGCGTCATTTCCGTCATTCTCGCCAACGTAAGTGAAGAACCGGAAGCGAGATCGCCAATCGTGACCCAAGTCCTCTTGGGTGACGAGGTGCACATCCTGGAAAAGAGGGACTATCGTCTGCGGATCTCCATTCCCGGGCAGGGTGACCGCGGCGGTTGGATCCAGCAGGAGGCCGTTCAGGTCCTGCGGGAGGGCAAGGGCGCGTCTGCGCTCCGCTCCGACCGCCCGCGCATCATGATCACGGTGCCGAAGACCCCGGCGCTCATCCTCGACAGGCTCGGGAACAACACGACATCGCTCTACGGAGGGACCCGGCTTCCGGTTCTGGCGCAGACCGCAGAAGGCTACCGGGTCCAGTTCCCGGACCGGACCGTCGCGATCATCCCGCTATCGGATGCCGCGCCGGTGAAGCCCTTCAGCTCGCTCCTCACCGAGACCTCGCCGGCCGATATTGCGAAGACGGCAAGAAAGTTCCTTGGCGTCCACTACCTTGCCGGTGGGATCACGGCCCAGGGGATGGACAGCCGGGGTCTCATCCATATCGCCTACCGGATCAACGGCATCGATCTTGATGCCGAGTACGAGGCCCTCAGGGCCCGTGGCGCGAAAGTGCCGACGAAAGAGCTCCAGCCCGGGGACATTCTCGTCTTCTCCGGCGCGGGCACGGGCCTCTACCTGGGGAACGGCCAGTTCCTGCGCGGCGACCGCAGGGCCGGCATCCAGCTCTGTGGAATCCATGACCGGCGCTATTCGAACAGCCTCGCCTACGGCCTGCGAATCGTGGATGCGGACCCGAAAGAGAAGAAGCGCCAGGCGGAGATGACCGCAGACGAGATCATGGTCGCCCAGACGCAAGTGATGGGCCTCCCGCTCGGGAAGCGCATCGTCTTCTGGGCCGAGCGGTTCATCGGTACCCCCTACGACACCGATCCCCTCGGTCTCTACGTTCGTACGAACCGCATCATTGCCGACGAGAAGGCAGACTGCATGTACCTGACCTTCCGCTCCGTCGAGCTTGCCCGGTCCACGACGCCCGGCGAGGCCGTCGAACAGGCGCTGAACCTCCGATTCCAGACGCGCGGCGTCCTGAGCGACGGACTGGTGAAGAACTACAGCGAGCGCTTTGAGTACGGCGAGGATATGGTCTATAGCGGTAAGTGGGGCAGGAACATCACCGACGAACTGGGCCCGACCACGATTGTGGCGGGTTCCCGGGGACGCGACAGGGTCAGCATCCTGCCGAAAGCTGCGCTTGCCACGAAGAAGGTCCAGAAGCAGCTCCAGGATGGCGATATCATCTACTGGGTGAAAGACCCGAAGAAGCGGTCATCCGCCCTGGAGATAGTGGCCCACCTTTCCTTTGTCCGGCTGAAGGACGGCAAGGTCTTCCTTGTTCATGCCGCCGGCACCAAGGACAGCGACACGCATCCCGGCAAGGGCCAGGTCAGGGAAGTCGCGCTCGCGGACTATCTGCGCGAGACGAAGTTCATCGGCGTCTTCGTCACCCGCATCGAAGAATAGCCTACCTGCCCGTTGCGGTTTATTGCAGAAGTTCAGTTTGACATTCCTTCCGACCCTCTGCTATCCTCTGCGCTAAACGATTCGTCCTGTCGGGTGTCTGAATGACGGTCAATTGCCGTTGAAGTCCGAGAGCCACTTCGTCGTAACTTGCGATGCCTCGGGTTCACATCCCCACTCCGCACGTGTGCAAGGAGCCCCATGCTGTCCAAGGTCATGAGCGCAGCTGTGCTCGGCATCGATGCTTATCCCGTCGAGGTCGAGGTGGACATCGCAAGCCGTGGCCTGCCGTTCTTCTCCACTGTCGGTTTGCCCGACGCGGCAGTCAAGGAGAGCAAGGAACGGGTTCGCGCGGCGCTCAAGAACACGGGTTTCGATTTCCCGCTGAAGCAGGTGGTGGTGAACCTGGCGCCGGCCGACATAAAGAAGGAAGGCTCGGCCTTCGATCTCCCGATTGCCATCGGCATGCTGATTGCCGAAGGCGTCCTCACGCAGGAGCAGGTGAACGGCTGGCTCATCATGGGAGAGCTTGCGCTGGACGGCAGGGTGAAGTCGGTCAAGGGCGCTCTCTCCATGGGAGTGCATGCAAAGAAGGCTGGATGCCGAGGCATGATCATCCCGGCGGAGAACGCATCCGAGGCCGCAGTCGTGGAATCGGTCCGCGTGTTCGGTGTCGAAACGCTGCCGCAGGTCGTCGGGCTCTTGGCCGGTGAGATTCCTCTCGAGCCGACAAAGATGGATGTGCGCCAGGCCTTCGAGACGCTCTCGGTCTACGCGGAGGACTTCGCCGAGGTCCGGGGCCAGGAGCACGCCAAGCGGGCCATCGAGATCGCAGCAGCAGGCGGCCATAATATCATCATGATCGGTCCGCCGGGGTCAGGAAAGACCATGCTCGCCCGCAGGCTCCCCTCGATCCTCCCGCAGATGAGCTTCGACGAGTCCATCGAGACGACGAAGATCCACAGCATCATGGGCCTTCTCCGGCGGAAGCAGCCGCTCATCGCGACCCGGCCCTTCCGCTCGCCCCATCACACCATCTCCGACGCCGGCCTCATCGGCGGCGGCCAGATACCGAAGCCCGGCGAGGTCAGCCTGTCGCACAACGGTGTGCTCTTCCTCGACGAGCTTCCGGAGTTCAAGCGGAACGTGCTCGAAGCCCTTCGCCAGCCGCTCGAGGACGGCTGTGTCACCATCTCCCGCGCGCTCACGTCGCTCACCTATCCGGCCTCGCTCATGCTGGTTGCCGCCATGAACCCCTGCAAGTGCGGCTTCTCGGGCGACCCGCTCCACCAGTGCCTCTGCACGCCCCACCAGGTCCAGACCTACCGGTCCCGCGTGTCCGGCCCGCTCATGGACAGGATCGACATCCATATCGAGGTCCCGGCCATCAAGTTCCGCGAGATAGCCGACAACCGGCCCTCCGAACCATCGGCGGACATCCGCGCACGCGTGACCCGCGCACGCTCCCTCCAGCACGAGCGCTTCGCGAACGACGGCATCTATGCCAACGCCCAGATGAAGCCAAGGCATCTGCGGAAGTACTGCCGCATCGACGAAGGTTCCCAGAAGCTCATGGAGACGGCCATGG
>JBAIYC010000304.1:0-2147 GCA_037916085.1 Nitrospirota bacterium
GCTCAAGCAAGCCGAGGAGCTGATCGGCGGTCTGGACCTGCAGTTCAAGGATGTGCCGGCTCGCACCGCGCTCGTCATCTTCGTGCTCGGTGTCCTGACCGGAAGACTGCTCAGCCGGAGGGGGTAATGACATGGATGATCTTCTGGTCAAACTGCGTCTTCTGGTCAGGGCAGAGATGGTCCTGTTCCGTCTCCATCTCCGCCGCACGCTGCTGCAGGCCGCTTTCTCTCTCGTCGCCGTTCTTCTTACCGTGCTTGCTGTGGGCATGCTGAACGTGGCGCTCTATCAGTATCTCGTCCCGCGCCTGGACGGCGCCGGCGCGGCGCTTGCGGTTGCCATGGCAGACCTCGTGATCGCCGCGGCGGTGTTCATTGCCGCGGCCCGTCAAGGACTGGGCGCGGAGTACGATTCCGCACGGGAGCTCCGCGAGCTGGTCGTGGCCGACCTGACTGCCGACGCCGAGCAGATCAAGGCCCGGATAACGGAACTGCACGATGACATCAAGCAGCTCCGTGCAGCGGCATCGGGGCTGCTGAGCCCCGGCGGCGTCATCTCGAGCGCGGTCCTTCCGTGGCTCCTGACGCTGTTCCGCGTTCTTCGCCGCAGAAAGGAACCGTAGGAGGTCCTCTCCGAAACCGCCGTCCGCGCCGTTATCCCATGCCGTCAAAAAGAAGAGGTCTGTCCCCGCCGGACAGGGTAGTCCGCAGCGTGGATAGTGTAGGCTGCAGCCGGAGAAAGGTCCTTTTTCCGGTTGTCAGCGGGACACAGCCCTGCTATGATGACCGGACACAGCCGCCCGCGCCGGCGATCGTATTCCCCGAAGCTGCCGCACCTGCGGAAAGGAAAATGCATCTCATGAGAATGTCCGGGTTTCGCATGCTCCTTCTCACTGCCCTCCTGCTCATCTCGTCGTGTGCGGCGTCGACTGAACTGACCTCGGTCTGGAAGGACCCGTCCTACCAGGACCATCCCCGGAAGGTCATGGTCATCGGCATGCTGCAGGTGCCCGCGAACAAGCGGACCTTCGAGGACGAGATGGTTCGGCGGTTCAGGGAGCGGGGGACCGATGCCGTTCCCAGCTATTCGCTGCTGCCGGAGCAGCCTGCTCCGAACCGCGAGAGCATCGAGCGGGTGATGCGGGAACAGGGAGCTGATGCCGTGATCATTACGCGACCCGTTGACAAGAAGACCGTGACGAGCTATGTTCCCCCTCCGCCCCCTCCGCCAAGTCCCATGTACGGGGCACGGCCCTCCTACTACGGGTCGCAATGGCAGAGCTATTATACCTACAACCAGGGGGGCGTCAGGCAGGACGAATACGCCGTTGCCCAGACGAACCTCTACGATCTCCGGTCCAAAAGGCTGGTCTGGACCGCCGCCTCGGAGACGTGGCTGAACGAGAGCAGCAAGTCGGCAATTGCGTCCTTCATCGACGTCATCATGAAGCAGTTGGCGCAGGACACGGTCCTTGCGCCGGGAAAGGGGCAGTGATCCATGCGAGACGTGCGCATCGGCCGTACCATGCTTGGCGGGAGCGGCCGGATCCTTGCTGCTGCGGTAATGACGGCCGTCCTGTTCGCTCTGACCGCCTGCACAGGGACCAAGCTGGTCGCCCAGTGGCGGGACGATGCCTATGCGGGCCATCCCGCAAAGATCTTCGTCATTACTGTGGTGGACGACCGGGGACCGAAGACCCTGGTGGAGGACGAGTTCGTCCGGCTTCTCAAGGCCCACGGGACCGGCGCTGTCGCAAGCTATACCGTGTTCCCTGCGGGACCTCTGCCGACGAAAGAAGCAGTCCTGGAGAAGGTCAAGGAACAGGGAACCGACGCCGTGCTCGTCGTGAGGTTCCTCAGGAAGGAAATGGGGGGGACGCACACTCCGGTCCGTCGATATGCCGTGCCCCAGGGATTCGACACAAGCTGGGGCTCCTACGCGGGCACGGCCGTTACGACCGATGTGGGCATCCGTGATGTGTCCTACGACTACGACGTCATAACCGCTGAGGTCACCCTCTATCAGGCCTCCACGGGCAGCCCCATCTGGTCAACGATGACCCAAACGACGTACCAGGGAGGGGCGATCAAGCAGCTCAAGCCCTTCGCCGCCGCCGTCATGAAAGGACTGACCCATGCGAAAGTCGTTC
>JBAIYC010000305.1:0-1870 GCA_037916085.1 Nitrospirota bacterium
GGCAGGATGGCCAACATGGCCGACCACACCTTCATCGTGCCGACGAAGCACACGCCCCACATCCAGGAGACCCACATCACCCTCGGCCACACCATCTGCCAGCTGGTCGATGAGGAGCTCTTCGGCGGAAAACGGAGCGCCCCGTGAGCGACTTCGACCCTTCGAAGATACGGACCTACTCCCTCAGGGACCGGAAGAGCAAGGTCCGGCTCGACGAGCTTGCGCGGCCCCACCGGCGCGGCGCGGCCTTCACGGACTTCCTTGCCGGCCTCCCCAACATCCTCGCAGCTCGTCATCTCCGGGAGGTGGCGGCAGCGATCGCCCAGGCCCGGAAGGACGGGCGGCCCGTCATGCTCGGCATGGGGGCCCACGCCGTCAAGGTCGGCCTCAACCCCGTGATCATCGACCTGCTCGAGCGGCGCATCGTCACGAGCCTCCACCTGAACGGCGCAGGTGTGATCCACGATTTCGAGCTTGCCCTGATCGGCCAGACCTCCGAGGACGTTGACAAGGAGATCCTGTCCGGCGCTTTCGGCATGGCGGAGGAAACGGGCAGGATGATCAATGAGGCGGTCGCGGCGGGAGCTGAGCGGGGCCAGGGCATCGGCGAGGCGGTGGGCGCTCTCATCTCGTCAGGCGACTTTCCGCACAAGGACCAGAGCCTCCAGGCAGCCGCATCGCGTCTCGCGGTTCCCCTGACCGTGCACGTCGCCATCGGCACCGACATCATCCACATGCATCCCTCCTTCGACGGCAGGGCCACGGGAGAGGCGGCTCAACGGGACTTCCAGCGCTTCTGCTCCATCGTCGCCGGACTGGAAGGCGGCGTCTACATCAACCTCGGCTCCGCGGTGCTCCTGCCCGAGATCTTCCTCAAGGCAGTGACGCTCTGCCGGAACCTCGGCCACACCCTCACGCACTTCACCACGGTGAACATGGACTTCATCCAGCACTACCGGCCGCAGACGAACGTCGTGCGCCGCCCCACCCACGGCGGCGGCAGGGGCTTCGCCCTCACCGGCCACCACGAGATCATGTTCCCCCTCCTCGCCGCAGCGGTCATCGAGCTTTCGGAATAGTTCTTCCCCTTTCGCCTTTTCCCATCCCCCTTTCCCTCTGGAGATCTGCCTCGCTGTTCAGAGCAGGAACCTGTTCCTTGCGGAGAAATGGAGAGAAAGAACTGCGAACGGTTGAGTAGATCGAGAGATCTGGCTGGGAACTTATCCAGGACGGACTCGTCGAGATTGCTTCGCTCTGCCTGCAATGACAGAGCAAGCCTCCCCGCAAGAACAACGTGGCACTGTGCAAAAAGGGTATGGTCTGGATGAGGCAGGAACTTCGCTGGACCTGTGGGTCAGTGCACTTCGCGGAGGACCGCGCCGGCAAGCGCGGAGAGCGGGAGGACGTGGTCCACGGCTCCGAGCTCGATGGCCTTCTTGGGCATGCCGAAGACCACGCAGGAAGCCTCGTCCTGGGCAATGGTGGACGCTCCGGCCTGCTTCATCTCCAGGAGCCCCTTGGCGCCGTCGTCCCCCATGCCCGTCATGATCACGCCTACGGCGTTCGGGCCGGCGTAGCGTGCCGCGGACCGGAAGAGGACGTCCACGGACGGACGGTGGCGGCTGACAAGCGGCCCTTCCTTGACCTCGACGTAGTAGCGCGCGCCGCTCCGCTTCAGCAGCAGATGATGATTGCCGGGGGCGATGAGCGCCCTGCCCCGGATGACCGTGTCGTTCGATTCGGCCTCCTTCACCGAGATGCCGCAGATGCCGTCAAGGCGCGTCGCGAAGGCCTTGGTGAAGTTCTCCGGCATGTGCTGCACGATCACGATCCCCGGGGCGTCCAGCGGCATCGCCGTCAGCAGTTCCTT
>JBAIYC010000306.1:0-2193 GCA_037916085.1 Nitrospirota bacterium
GCCTCGCCCTTTCCCGTAGCAAGAGCATGGAAGAGCAGAAGGGTCGTCAACACGCTCCCGACCTCGACGACGAACATGACCGGGTTCTTGATCTGGTGCACGGGATTGAGCTTCCTGAATGCATCCCATAAGGCCTTTTTCACGATTGTTGGGTCGAAGAGCAAACGTTTTTTGTTTTTACTGCTCATGATCTCCTCCTGAAATATTTCGTGCTAACGTGCGGCGGTAAAATGCTCTGCCAATGGCCCCAAAGCCCAGGCCGGCATGAACGAAAGCGCCCCCACGATAACAATGACCCCGATCAAAAGGAAGACAAACAGTGGAGTGTGCGTCGGCAAGGTGCCTGAGCTTGCGGGCACCGATTTCTTTTTCGCCAGTGAGCCTGCAATCGCGAGGACCGGGATGATTACCCAGAACCGGCCAAGGAACATGGCGAGGCCCAGCGCTGTATTATAGAATACCGTGTTGGCATTCAAGCCCGCGAAGGCGCTTCCGTTGTTGTTTGCCGCTGACGAGAAGGCATAGAGCACTTCAGAAAAGCCATGCGGACCGGGATTGGCGACTCCGGCGACCCCTGCTGATGTCGAAACGCCGACCGCCGTGCCGACCTTGACAATGGCATTCACGATAAGAACCGCAAGCGACGCCATCTTCATCTCGAACATCTCGATTTTCTTACCCAGATATTCAGGAGTGCGGCCGACCATGAGTCCGGCTATGAAGACCGTTATGATAGCTATCACCAGCATGCCGTAGAGTCCGGAGCCGACCCCGCCGAATATGACCTCTCCCAACTGGATCAGCACCAGTGGGTACAGGCCGCCCATGGGCGTGTAGGAATCATGCATGGAATTGACCGAGCCGTTCGATGCTGCCGTGGTTGCCGTGGCCCAGATTGCTGAATCCGCGATCCCGAACCGGGCTTCCTTGCCTTCCATGTTGCCGCCCGGTTGGAGGTGGCTTGCGGTTTGATCGACGCCTCTGTTAACGAACTTGGGATTGCCGCTCTGTTCACTCCAGGTGCATAGCACCATGATCGTGACGAGCACGATCGTCATGGCTGAGAGCAGCGCCCATCCCTGGCGCTTGTCGCCGACCATTTGTCCGAAGGTGATGCAGAGCGCTGCCGGAATCAGGAGTATGGCGAGCACTTCGAGGAAATTGGAGAACGCTGTCGGATTCTCGAAGGGATGGGCGGAATTCACGTTGAAGAACCCTCCACCGTTCGTACCGAGCTGCTTGATTGCGATCTGGGATGCCGCAGGCCCGAGCGAGATCATCTGCTCCTTCATCTCCACTTTTTCAGTAACGGGATTTCCCTTTTCGTCCTTTACCGGATTACCCTGTGCATCGAGTTTCGGGTTATCGTACGTGACCGACTGCGTAAGTGTGGCCGTTTTGTACGCGCCGAAGGTCTGGACCACGCCCTGGGAGACTAGGAGCAGGGACCAAATAAGTGCAAGCGGCATCAGGATATAGAGCGTCGAGCGAGTAAGGTCGACCCAGAAGTTGCCGATTGTCTCTGCCGAGTGGCGCTTGAAACCCCGTATCAAAGCAACGAGCACTGCCATGCCTGACGCAGCCGAGAGGAAATTCTGGACGCCGAGGCCGACCATTTGGGTCAGATAACTCATCGTCGTCTCGCCGCCGTAGGACTGCCAGTTCGTGTTCGTGATGAAGCTAACGGCAGTGTTGAACGAGAGGTCCGGCGACATGGCCGGGAATTTCTGCGGATTAAGCAGCAGCATTCCCTGTAAGCGCTGAAGGGCATAGAGAAATAAGAATCCCGCCGCGCTGAAGAGGAGAACCACTCCGGCGTACTTTTTCCAACTCATTTCCTCTTCAGGTTTGATGCCGCATATCCTGTAGAAGAGACGTTCAACAGGGCCGAGCACACGGTCAAGACCGGAAGGTTGGCCTTCGTAGACCCGCGCCATGTACACGCCGAGCGGTTTCGCGAGAAGCCAGAGGACGCCAAAATATAAGACTATTTGCAGAATATCGTTGCCAGTCATGAAAGTGCCTCCGGTTTAAGAAGTGCTATGACGAGATACACCAGCAAACCAGCGGCAAGTATGCCGCCTATCCAGTAGAAGAGTTCCATCCCGTTCCTCCTTGATCAACTTCACACGTGTTCCACGAGCCTCACAAAAAACCAGCTTGCAACAAAGAGCAGAACAGTGATGCCGATAA
>JBAIYC010000307.1:0-1857 GCA_037916085.1 Nitrospirota bacterium
CAGCAGCTGGCGATCAAGCTCATCCTCGATCTCGTGAAGGACTATCAGGAAGGGAAGCAGCTCGCGCTGGACAACCTCTTCATCGACTCCTTCCGGAAGACGCTCGAAAGCGGCATGGAGGACAAGGCATTCCAGGCATTTGCCCTCTCGCTCCCCTCGGAAAGTTATCTGGCCGACTTCCAGCCGGTGATCGATCCCGAGGCCATCCACGAAGCACGGAAGTTCGTGCAGCAGGTGCTTGCAGCGAGCCTGAAGGAAAGCTTTCTTGCTGTTTACCGGGCCAACGAGGAACGCGGACCGTACCGGACCGACCAGGCATCCATCGGCAAGCGAAGCCTCAAGAACACCTGCCTTGGCTATCTTACCGAGCTCGAGGACCAGGACGTGCGGGACCTCTGCGTGGCCCAGTACCGCTCCGGCGGGAACATGACCGATGTTATCAACGCCCTGGTGAACCTGGCGAACAACGAATGCCGCGAGCGTCTGGATGCGCTGGCATCGTTCTATGCGAAATGGAAGGACGATCCGCTGGTCATGGACAAGTGGCTGGGCATCCAGGCGACATCGCGGCTGCCGGAGACGCTCACGACCGTGAAGAAGCTGATGCAGGACCCGGTTTTCTCCATCAAGAACCCGAACAAGGTGCGTGCGCTGATCGGTGCTTTCGCCTCGAACGCGGTTCGGTTCCACGACCCATCCGGCGCGGGGTACGGATTCCTTGCCGACCAGGTGCTCACCATTGACCCGCTTAATCCGCAGATCGCAGCGCGCCTGGTCTCGGCCTTTACGTTGTGGAAAAGGTACGATGACAAGCGAAAAGGCCTGATGAAGGCCCAGCTCGAATGGATCGTCAAGACGCCGAAGCTCTCGAAGGACGTGTACGAGGTGGTCTCGAAGAGCCTGGCTTAGCTTCCGCTCAATCTCTCCACTCAGCGGGAGAGGACAAAGGTGCGGGGGAGTAAGAGTTTGCCCTCCCTTTCAAGGGGAGGGCTAGGGTGGGGATGGGTCGAGTAGTTTCCATCTTGCCGTCATTCCCGCCCGGGCTTACTACCGCTGGGCAGGCTCCAGCGG
Source organism: Nitrospirota bacterium (assembly GCA_037916085.1). Classification (GTDB taxonomy): domain Bacteria; phylum Nitrospirota; class UBA9217; order UBA9217; family UBA9217; genus JAKAHZ01. Next base: position 1,072 of record JBAIYC010000307.1, read on the forward strand.
GAATCCAGGGACTCTAGAACGTCACTGGATCCCCGTTTTCACGGGGATGACGAGCTAGGCTACTGTTTGAGCGTAAGAGATATTGGGTTCCGCTCACTGATGTCCGGTTCGCTCTCACCTCCGTACTATCCTTTTTCTGGTCACAATTTCTTCCCCGCCCTGCCTTGCAACTTGGGCTTTTGTATGATACCGTAAATCAGGGGAGGTCAGAATGTCGTTTATCCCTTGTTTCGCAGCGGTATTTCCCTTTCTTTCGCAGTCCCATCCCGGAAAGATCATGGCCCTCGCCGGTTGCGGGGGCCGTCCCTATATCCCCACGGTGTTTCAAGCCTATAACAGGAAGAAAAGGAGGCAGTCATGAAGAGACGGTATACGCGGCGTGAGTTCATCAAGCAGGCCGGGGTAGGCGCTGCGGCGGTGGCTGCGGGTCCGGCATTCCTCAAGAGTGCATTCGCGCAGACGCCGGGCAGACGCACGCTTCGGGTTCTGCAGTGGAGCCATTTCGTCCCCACCCACGACAAGTGGTTCGACGTCTATGCCAAGGAGTGGGGCGAGAAGAACAATGTTGACGTGATCGTGGATCATATCGGCTTGGCCGACCTCAGGAGCACGTTCGCCTCAGAGGTGGCAGCGGGCAAGGGCCACGACATCGTTGAGTTCATCGACCCACCGTCGGATTTCGAGCCGAGCGTGATGGACCTGACGGATCTCAACAAGGAAGCGGAGAAGCGCTTCGGGAAGCAGCTCCCGGTGGCCACGCGGAGCTCCTACAACCCCCATACGAAG
>JBAIYC010000308.1:0-4704 GCA_037916085.1 Nitrospirota bacterium
AGGGCGGAGCGTTTCCCGCCGAGGTTCGCGCCATCGTCGATGACATCGCCAAGCAGGGCGCCACGCCGCTTGTTGTCGCCGAAGGCAACAGGGTGCTGGGCGTCGTCCGGCTGAACGATATCGTCAAAGGCGGCATCAAGGAACGCTTTGCCGAGATGCGCAAGATGGGCATCAAGACCGTCATGATCACCGGCGACAATCCGCTCACCGCGGCGGCGGTCGCGGCAGAGGCGGGCGTGGACGACTTCCTGGCCGAGGCAACGCCCGAGGCAAAGCTCAAGCTCATCCGGGAACAACAGAAGGGCGGGAGGCTCGTCGCCATGACCGGTGACGGCACGAACGACGCTCCTGCTCTCGCGCAGGCCGACGTTGCCGTTGCCATGCATACAGGGACCCAGGCCGCCAAGGAAGCGGGCAATCTCGTCGACCTCGACTCGAACCCGACCAAGCTCATCCAGATCGTCGAGATCGGCAAGCAGCTCCTGATGACCAGGGGGACGCTCACGACCTTCAGCATCGCGAACGACGTGGCGAAGTACTTCGCGATCCTGCCGGCGGCGTTTATTTCCATCTATCCGGCGCTGGGAGCGCTCAACATCATGCGGCTTGCTACGCCGCAGAGCGCGATCCTTTCGGCGGTGATCTTCAACGCGCTCATCATCATCTTCCTGGTCCCTCTGGCGCTCCGGGGCGTCAAGTACCGTCCACTCGGCGCTTCGGTGGTCCTGCGCAACAACGCGCTGATCTACGGTGTCGGCGGCGTGGTCGTTCCGTTCATCGGCATCAAGCTGATAGACATGCTCGTCACAGCGATACATATCGTCTAATGCTGGAGGAGAGTGGAATGAACAGGCTCGGCTCTTTACGTGGACTGAAAATCGGATTGACGATATTCACTGCAGTGGTGATACTGTCCTCGGTCGTCTTCGCCGAGGACGCGAAGCCGGCCTCACCGGCCCTGAACGTTGATGACCTGAAGAAGGCGCTCGGCCTTAGCATCTACCTGCAGGCCGGCTACACCTACAACGCAAATGCCGGCGCGATCGCGGGGGAGCCGGAGCAGAACGACTACCGCCTGTTCGACCACAAGGCGAACAGCTTCACGCTGGACCTGGCGGAGATCGTCTTCGCTAAGGACCCGGCCCTGGGCAGTGCAGGCTACAAGCTGAAATTCTCGGCGGGCGAGACGGCCAAGTGGATCCACGCCCGCGGCCTGAGCGGGGCAGCTCCTTCGTCCACGCTGCCGGGCGCAAATCCTTGGGCAGGCGAGGGTACCGATTCCTTCGACGTGACCGAGGCCTACGTGAGCTACAACGCGGCGGTGGGCAAAGGGCTCAGGTTCGATCTCGGGAAATTCGCCACCTTTATGGGCGCAGAAGTGATCGAGGCGATCGACAACCCGAACTATTCACGCTCCTTCCTGTTCAATTACGCGGTCCCCTTCACCCATACGGGCCTCAAGGCGAGCTATGCGTTCAGCGATGCATGGAACGCTGCCCTGCACATCGTGAACGGCTGGGACAATGCGACCGACAATAACCGGGGGAAGAGCTATGGCGCAAGCGTGGGGTACACGCCGGCGGAATCCTTCTCGCTTCTCGTCAACGGGATGACAGGCCCCGAGCAGGATGAGAACCCCGCCCCGACGGTCGGGTCCTCGAGCAGCAACCTGCGGACGGTCCTTGACGTCGTCGCGACGATCAAGCCTATTAAGCCGCTCTCGATCATCCTGAACTATGATACCGGCAGGGAGGATAACGTCCCCGGTATTTCCGGCGACGCGAACTGGGACGGCCTGGCGGCGATCGTGAAGTATGATCTCAGCGACAAGTACAGCCTGGCGGTCCGGGGTGAATATTTTGACGATAAGGACGGCGCAAGGACCGGCACGGCCCAGAAACTGAAGGAAGTGACGCTGACGCCGGAGATCCGGCTGAACGGTGGCGTGATCCTCCGGCCGGAATACCGGCATGATTGGTCGGATAAGGAGACCTTTGACCTTGTCGGTGGCTCGCCGACAAAGAAGTCGCAGGACACGCTCGCTCTGGGCGTGATGTACAGATGGTAACGGCAGAAACGAGAAACGGCGATCGCAATACTTGAACTAATCTTGGTACGAGATGTCCGCAAGAAGGAGTGAGGTCCGAACATGAAGAAAGCCTTGACCATAGCTGCCGTGCTGGTAGCATTGGCGGTTTCCCTTCCTCACGCTGTACACGCTGTCTCCTATCCCCTTATCGAGGAGCAGCGCGAGGAAAAGGCCGCGAAAGGGATCAGGGAAAAGGGGGATACCGTTTGTCTGTTCCAGAGCGGGACGGGCGATGTTCGGAAGGGTATCGGCATAGGGGATGTGCTGACGGTTTATCGTCAGCAGAAGAACGGCATAATGCAGGAAGTGGGCAAGATCAGAGTGCTCTCGTTCCAGGGGGAAGATTATCTCAAAGGCGAGGTCGCTGAGGGCGAGGTCATGAACGGCGATGTGGCGAAGAAGGGGAGCATCGCGGGCCTGGTGATATCTTCCGAGGAACGTTGCAGGTGATGAAGGATAGCCCCTGATGATCACAGCTCTGCCCGCTCCCCCGCCGCTCGGCGGTCTTTATTCCTTCTTAATACTTTTCCTCCATTTTTTGCTGAAAATTAATTCCTGCCCATTTATTATAAGTTTTTCTTACTGCCCAGCGGAAAATATGCGAAAATATACATAATGTCGTGTGACGAAGGAACTGTTCGCCTGAAGTGACCGAAGAAGATGGAAGAACATAGACCAGACCCCGATCAATTGCTGCATCGCGTCCGCAAGGAAGAGGACCGCAAGCGAGAAGGGCAGCTCAAGGTGTTCTTTGGCGCGGCTCCCGGTGTCGGGAAGACCTACGCCATGCTCGAAGCCGCCCGCCAGAAGAAGAGCGAGGGAGTGGACATTGTCGTCGGCCTCGCGGAGACCCACGGCCGCAGGGAGACAGAAGCGCTTCTTGAAGGATTGGAGGTCCTCCCCCGCCGCACCGTTGAATATCGGGGGACGGTCCTGAAGGAGTTCGACCTCGACGCCGCCCTCCGCCGCAAGCCCGCGATCATCCTCGTTGATGAGCTCGCCCACACCAACGCCCCCGGTTCCCGCCACAAGAAACGCTGGCAGGACGTTTACGAACTTCTGGGCGCGGGCATTTCCGCGTATACGACCGTGAACGTGCAGCACCTGGAAAGCCTGAACGATGTGGTCTCCCAGATCACCGGCGTCAACGTCCGCGAGACCGTCCCGGACTTCCTGCTGGACCGCGCCGACGACATCGAGCTCATCGACCTCCCGCCCGACGACCTGCTCCAACGCATGAGAGAGGGCAAGGTCTATCTGCCCGAGGCGGCGGCGACCGCCGTCGAGAACTTCTTCCGCAAGGGCAACCTCATTGCGCTCCGCGAGCTTGCGCTGCGCCGCACAGCGGACCGCGTGGACGAGCAGATGCAGGTGTACCGGGAGGACAAGGGGATCAAGCAGATCTGGCCCGCCGGCGAACGGATCCTGGTCTGCATCGGGGCGAACCCGCGTTCGATCCGCCTCATCCACGCGGCCCGGAGGCTGGCGGCGGGGCTCCGCACGGAGTGGATCGCCGTGCACGTCGAAGCCCCCGCGCAGGTGCGGCCTTCGGAACAGGACCTCCGGCAGCTTGCCGACCATATGCGGCTGGCCGAGAGCCTCGGCGCTGAGACCGTCACGCTGTCCGGTCAGCGCATGAGCGAGGAGATCCTGAACTACGCACGCAGCCGGAACGTGAGCAAGCTCATCATCGGCAAGCCGACCCATTCCCGCTGGAAGGACAAGCTCTTCGGCTCGCCGCTGGACGAGATCGTGCGCGGAAGCGGCGATATCGACGTGTACGTCATCTCGGGCGACGTGGCCCAGCCCCACCTGCACCCGGAGCGGGAACGGCCGCGGCACGCTAGCGAGCGGGAATGGGCGCTGAGCGTCTTTACGGTCGCGGTCTGCACCGTCCTCGCCAGGATCATGTTCCCCTATTTCGAGCGGCTGGACATTGCCATGGTCTATCTCCTCGGCGTCGTCTTCACGTCGAGCAGAACGAGCAAATGGCCGTCGCTGGCTGCCGCAGTGCTCTCCGTAGCGGCCTTCGATTTCTTCTTCGTTCCTCCTTACTATACCTTCGCCGTCAGCGATATCCGGTATGTCGTCACCTTTGCCGTCATGTTCATCGTTTCCTTCGTCATCAGCAGGCTGACGCTCCGGGTGCGGCAGCAGGCGGAGGCCGCCCGGCTGCGGGAGCGCAGGACCGCGGGCCTGTACAATTTCAGCCGTGAACTGGTCCGCGAACGGGGGGCAAAGACGCTGAGCGAGACGGCCGTCAGGCACATGGGGGAAATGTTCGACAGCAAGGTTGCGATCCTGGTCCCCGACGAGCAGGGCCGCCTGGTCGCGTCGGCCGCGGGTGTCGAGTCGTTCCTTCCCGAGCAGCAGGAGCTGAGCGTGGCGCAGTGGGTCTATGAGCACCGTCAGCCCGCGGGCATGAGCACGGACACGCTTCCTGGCGCCAAAGCGCTGTATCTGCCCCTTGTTGCCTCTTCCGGGACCGTCGGGGTGGTCGGTATCCAGCCGAAAGGGCTCTCCGACGGTTTCGAGCCGGAACAGTTCCATTACATCGAATCGTTTGCGAACCAGACGGCGCTTGCGATCGAGCGGTCCTTTCTGGGTGAGGCCGC
>JBAIYC010000309.1:0-1931 GCA_037916085.1 Nitrospirota bacterium
CGTCCGCGGCAACGACCAGGATCACGATATCCGTGACCTTGGCGCCCCGAGCGCGCATGGCGGTGAAGGCCTCGTGGCCGGGGGTGTCGAGGAACGTGATATCCCTGCCCTTCAGGCTCACCTGATAAGCGCCGATATGCTGGGTGATACCGCCCGCTTCCCGAGAGACGACGTTCGTCTCCCGGATAGCGTCCAGAAGGGAAGTCTTCCCGTGGTCCACATGGCCCATGATGGTGACTACCGGTGGACGCGGCACCTGCGATTCTGCCGTATCAGCGGCCTCTTCGATCACATCCTCGGCAGTCTCGATCGTCGTAACCTCTGCCTTGACACCATACTCTTCAGCGATTAGGATCGCCGCGTCCATATCCATGGTCTGGTTCTGAGTCGCCATGACGCCCATGGTCATCAGTTTCTTGATGATGTCGCCGACCTTCTGGCCGATGACCTCGGCGAACTCCTTGATCGTGCATCCCTCCTGGATCTTCACGACCTTTCTGCGCGGCTTCGTGATCTCCGAGACATCAGTATGATGTTCGGCTCTCTCCTCCCTCCGGTACCCCCGCTTCCCTGACGGAAGGGTCTTGAGATCAGGAAGCTTCTTGAACGACGGTTTTTCGCGGAAATCCCGCTCGTCCTTGCCCTCCCCCTTCTTCTGCCATTTCTTCTTTCCTGGCTTGGCGCCGGCAGGAGTCGGCGCAGCAGGCGCGGGCTGACCGAACGTCGACGGATCGAGAACCGGCGCGAAGGGCGCAGCTTCCCTGCGCCCCGGGAAGCCCGGGCGCGGAGCACTCGGACGAACCGGGATCGCGGGCCGTTCAATAGGGGCTACGGTCGCAGCGGTAACGCTCGCTGCGGCAGATTTCGTCGGTGCAGCTGAAACGGCCTGCGGTGCGGCTTTTGCGGCTGCAACTCCCGCAGGAGGGATCACTGGCGGCGCGGGCATCGACGGACGGACCGTCGGCGGAATCGGTGCCGGCTTCGGTCGTGCCCCCGGTTTTTCCAGCGTGGAGGAGAACTTCCCGATGAGCGCCGCTGCTTTCTTCATGCGCTCTTCCCGGGAAGCAGTCGCATCGGCCTCAGAGACGGGTTTCTCCTTCCTGACCTTCTCTTTCTCCTTCTCCTTGCGGACGGCCTTGAGCTTTTCGATCAGGGACTTGGTCTCCTTGTCATCGAGGCCGCTCGTGGGGGTCTTGTCCTTGATTCCCATCTTGTCGAGAACGGCAATGAGGTCCTTGCTCTCGACCCCCAGTTTTTTCGCAAGTTCATGCACCCGGATGACCGTCATACGATCAGATACCCCCGAATAATGTGTGTCTTCGGCACGCCATTGTACTCTACCACTACCGCTTTAGCAAGCCTTTTAATCTCTCAGCTTCCTTCCAGACCGCGTCAGCAAAGCCTTTTTCGACGATTGCTGCGACTCCTGCAAGATCTCTTCCGACCAGTGCGCCCAACTCCGCCTTGGAGGAGACCGTCACCTGACGGACAGCATCGCTGCAGACGCGCGCTTTGAGCCTCTCTCTCGTCCCGTCGGAAATGTCCTCCGCGAAGATCAAGAGCGCCACGCCGCCTTTCCGCAAAGCGTCATCGACGGCTGAATAGCCCGATATGAGCTTCCCAGCCTTCACGGCCATGGTGATCAGCCCGGACAGCTTCTCCCGGACCGCTGAGCTCAGCGAGTTCAGGAATTGCTCTTTCGCCAACGGAGGCACAGTGCTCCGAAGCGCACGGGATATCTGCCCTTTCGCGAGGGCCGCATCAATGCATTCCTGTCGCGGACAGACATACGCGGCCCGCCCTGGCAGCTTTTCCCGGTAATCGACCACGGGCCCTACGGGACCCGCGACGATCCTGACGACCTCGTCCTTGGCAAATACACCCCTGCATCCAATGCAGGTCCTCTCCGGCTTTCGTCCCCGGGGCATAGC
>JBAIYC010000310.1:0-3378 GCA_037916085.1 Nitrospirota bacterium
CCTCCTCGGCAGCCGACCGGGCAAGGGATTCCGCCTCTCCCAGCTTTTTCTTCGCCGCTTGGCGGTCTTCTTCCGCCTGTTCGCGCTCCTGCCTGAGCATCCGGGCATCCTGCTCGATCTGCTCCAGGAGCCGGTCGAGCCCCGCTTCGTCGCCGGTCAGCCGGGACCGCGCGTCTTGGACAACTTCGTCCGGTACCCCGAGCCGCGAGGCCATATCCAGTCCGTAGCTCCTGCCCGGTCTGCCGGGAATGAAGCGGTAGGTCGGCCGGAGCGTCTCTGAGTCGAACTCCACCGCCGCGTTCACGGCGCCCGCAGTCCTGCTGCCGAAGAGCTTGAGGCTGCCGTGATGCGTGGTCGCCACGGTCATGCATCCTCGGTCAAGAAGACGCTGGAGTACCGCCGACCCGAGAGCCGCGCCCTCGGCGGGATCGGTGCCCGCTCCAAGCTCGTCCAGAAGCACCAGGGAACCCTTATCCGCTCCCTGCAGGATCTCGGCGATCCGCCCCACATGGGACGAAAAGGTGCTCAGGTCCTGCTCCAGGCTTTGCTCATCGCCGATATCGGCAAAGACGTCGGAGAACACGGGAAGTTCGCTTCCCTCTCCCGCAGTCACCGGAATGCCCGACTGGGCCATCAGGCAGAGAAGACCGATGGTCTTGAGCACCACCGTCTTGCCGCCAGCATTCGGGCCGCTGATGATGAGCGTCGTCCTGTCCCCGGTCAGGTCTACGTCGTTCGGGACCACGCTCTCGCCCGACGCAGCCTTTATCGCGAGAAGGGGATGTCGCGCACCGCGAAGCCGCAGCCCCTTTCCCCCGGTCAGGACCGGCACGGTTCCGCGAAGTGCAGTACCAAAGCGTGCCCGGGCTCCGATACAATCGATCCCGGCGAGCGCAGCGAACGTGCTCTCGACGGCTCCGCGTTGTTCCGCAACGCGGGCGGTCAGTTCCCGGAGGACCCGTTCAACCTCCTCCCGTTCGTCCGTGCGCAGCTCTGCGAGCCGGTTGTTCTGCTCCAGGACCTCGAGGGGCTCGACAAAGAGCGTTGCCCGGGAGCCGGACCGACCGTGCACCACGCCTTTCACGTTCCTCTGGAAGCCCGGCTTGAGCGGCACCACGTAGCGGTCGTCGCGGACCGTGATCACCTGCTCCTGAACGATGCTCTGAGCATCAGCGGCGCGGACCACCTTTTCCAGCCGGTCCAGGATCTCGTCCCGCACCCGCGCGATCAGCTTCCGCACCCTTCGAAGCTCGGGGCTCGCCGAGTCCTTCACCTCGCCCGTTTCGTCGAGCGCGTGCCCGACCGCGTCCTCGATCTCTTTCTGCGGCGTTATGCCTGATGTCCGTCCGCAAAGGAGCGGCGCGTTCGTCCCCGCGGAGCGGCTCTCCCCGCTGGCAATGCGCGTAAAGAACATCCTGACCCGACGGCCAGCAGCAAGCGTCGATGCGATGTCCAGCAGCTCGGCCGGCCGCAGCAGCACGCCGCTGGCCCCGAGTTTTGCCAGCACCGCTCCGATGTCCCGGATGCCGTCGAGCGGCGGTTCTTCCCCCGCCGCCAGAAGCTGCAGAAACTCCTGTGTCTCTGCAAGCGCTTCGGCGGCCCTGCCGGCATCAGTCGTGGGCTCAAGCTCGAGCACGCGCGCCGCCCCCGGCCCGGATGCCGCATAACGGGAGACGAACTCACGCAGACGGTCGAACTCGAGCACCCGCAGGGCGTGGTCGTTCATAGAGACCTATCCGTGGCGCGTGACCCGCCGGAATCCGGAGCACTCAAGCACCTCGAGCGGGCCGTGCCGGCCGACCGCGTCGAGCAGAAGGTTCAGGCCAAGGTTGTCGCTCGCGATATGTCCTGCGATCACCACGCGCAGGTGATGTTTCTCGGCCTCTTTGCGGTGGTCCTCCGACATGTGCATGCAGACCAGAGTGCCAACACCGGACTGCGAGAGGCGTTCGATCGTGTCCTTGGACCCCGATGTCCCGCCGGTCATGTCCACAAAGATCTTCCCGGGCCGCTGGTCGTCGGAACCGACGAAGGTCCTCGGCCCTGCATTGATCTTCGCCGCTTCACGGTATTCGGGGATCTCCTTGAGGAGCCGCAGGACGTTCTTGAGCTTTGGCGGTTGCTCCCGTTCGAAGAGCGACTGGAGATGGCTGGCTACGAGGTTGTCGGCCGGCGTATGGATGCAGGCGTACGGGATGCCGAGAAGCCGGGCGGCGTCCACGGGCCGCGAATGATTCGAGGGAAGCACGCTCCGCGCCACTTCTTTCATTCGGCCGTCCAACTGGGATTCGGCAACGTTGATCGGCACACCGAAGCGGTTCAAGATGTCCGCCTGGATATGCATCACCTCGTAGAAGCTGGCGTATGCCCTGCCTTCCGGGTGATGGCCCAGCACAAGGTCAACGGCGGCGCCCTTTTCCCTCAGGCGGTCGGCAAGCAGGAGCTCCGGTGTCTCGATGTCGATCCCCACGAGTAGCTTCCGCACTTCGTGCTCCGGATTGCCGTGCAGGATGCGGCTGTCGGCATAGGGGTTCGTGAGACGGTCCGGGTCAAAGGATGCGCGGTCCTCTTCTTTGAGCTCATCGAATATTCGTTTGGTTTCCTGGAGGTCCTGCTGGGCTGCGGCGCGGCCGCGGGGATCCGCGCCCATGCCCGCCCGAATGGCGCACTCAAAGAACTCTTGAAGTTTCACTGCGTACAGCTCCTAAACAACAACAGGGGGCCTCGTTCACCAGGGGCCCCCTGTTGCGGATCGTTCATCGTCCTGCGGTGGTCTTTGCTGCCCGTGGACTATCCCAATGCATTCTTCACCAGCTCGCTCAAGAGCTTGTTGTCGGCTCGTCCCGCGACGACCGGCATCAGTGCCTTCATGACCTTGCCCATGTCCTTGGCGCCCTGCGCCCCGGTCTGGGCGATGACTTCGCTGACCATCCGTTCGATCTCGTCGCGGCCCAGTTGCTGCGGAAGGTAGACCTCGAGAACGGCCACTTCAGCTGTCTCCTTGTCCACCAGGTCCTGTCGTCCGCCCTTGGCGAACTGTTCGATCGAATCCTTGCGCTGCTTGATAAGGGACCGGACGGTCTCCATGACCTCGGTGTCCGTCAGCGGAGCTCGCTTGTCGATCTGTTTGTTCTTGATTGCCGCCACGAGCATCCGGAGGGCCGATACCTTCTCCTTGGCCCCGCTCTTCATGGCATTCTTGATGTCGTTGTCGATCGTTTCCCGGAGGCCCATATCCCCTTCCGACCGGAAAGCTATCCGTTCCGGTACATGCGCGCTGTCTTGGCCGCCTTCTTGCGCGCTGCAATGGCCTTCTTCTTCTTCTTGACGCTCGGCTTTTCGTAATGCTCGCGCTTCTTCACTTCTGAGAGGATCCCT
>JBAIYC010000311.1:0-7831 GCA_037916085.1 Nitrospirota bacterium
CGGAAAGAGAGCTGAACGCGCATATCCAGGTCATCAAGAAAACGTCTCCGGAATATGCCAGGTCAAAGGACCAGTTTCCCTGCCCCTCCGTCCTCTTGAACGGCCGGATCATCGTGAGGAACGACACGATCTCCTATCAGGGGCTGAAGGCGGCAATAGAGGGAGAAGCGATGGACTGACGGCTCACCGCTCTGCGATGCCGTTGACTTTACAGGAGGGACTATGCAGAAGAAAGAGATCGTGCTGTTCCTCTCCACCACTCCCTACAGCTTCGAGAACACGCACACGATCTTCCGGCTTGCCGACGCGGCCCTGCAGAAGGGCCACCCCGTGCGCTTGATCGCCTCGAATGACGGCGTGTTCTCGATCGTCAAGGGTCAGCTGCCGAAATCGCTTTCGGAGCTTTCGGACCTAGTAGGAAGAGGGCTCCGCGTCGACATCTGAACAGGCTGCATGCAGACCCGCGGTCTTGCGGGCGACGATTCAGTCGAAGGCGGCGCAATGAGCAATCTGAAGGGTCTCTTCAACGTCATCAGGACGGAGCCGATTTTCCTCAATTTCGGGGTGTAACGGCGTCTTACACTAGACGCGGGTCTCTTGAACAGGATCAAATCCGTCGCAGTATCCCTTACGAGGAGAAATTCATGCAGAGCATAAGCATCATTCTCCGAAAGCCGCCGTACGGCACTGTGGACGCTCCCGAAGCGATCCGGCATACGCTCGGAGCAGCGACGGAAGAGTTGCCGGTGCAGCTCATTCTGGTGGATGGAGGCGTTCACGCGGCCCGCAAGGGCCAGGATGCGGGGACGACCGGCTACCTGAGCGCCGAGGAAGGCATCCGCGACTGCCTCGACATGGGGGCAAAGGTCTACGTCGACAGGAATTCTCTGGAGACGGCCGGGCTCGAGTCGTCGGACCTCATCGACGGCGTCATTGTTGCCAGCGGCGAGGATATTGCTGCGGCCATGAAGCATGCCGGTACTACAGTGATATTCTGAGCGCGTGGAACGCATAAGGAGGCCGCCGTGGTGGTGATGATCAAGAGTACGCCGGATACGCCTGAGGCGAAGCAGGCCCTGTCGATAGCGCGCCATCTTTCCGCGGACGTCATCCTTATCCAGAATGCGGTGTATCTTGCGCTGCCCGGTCGGAACGAGAGCTTCCGGGGCTCGGTGTATGCCCTCGACGAGGACCTGCGGATGCGGGGGATCGGGCCGGAAAGAAATATTGGCGCCGTCAAGCGCATCGATTACGATGTGCTGGTGGACCTGCTCGCCAAAGCCGACGGTGTGCACGGGGCGTTCTAATGATTCCTTATGGATGAAGATATCTTTTCACGTAAGTTATAATATTGACAGACGCTGTCTGCGTTGAATGAACTGGCTTTATCTTTCTCGGGGGAGGAAGAAATGGCGAGGATCGTTGTTTTGGGAGGGTCGTTCGGGGGACTCACGGCGGCCCTGGAAGTGAAGCGGCTTCTCGGAAACAAAGCGCAAGTGACCGTGGTGAGCGAGGACGACCGGTTCGTGTTCCTGCCGTCTCTTCCGTGGCTCATCATGGGATGGCGGAAACCATCGGACATCACGCTCAGGATCAGCGACATCCTTCAGCCCAAGGGCATCGATTTTGTCCACGAAGCGGCAGCGCAGGTCGATGCGGATATGTCGAGGGTGTATACCGTCAAGGGGGCCGAGGTTCCCTATGATCATCTTGTGATCGCCACGGGGCCACACCTCTCCTTCGACGAGATCCCCGGCATGGGTCCGGACAAGGGATACACGGACTGCACCTTCACGCTCGACCACGCGGTGAGGACCGCGCAGACCTGGCGGCGAATCCTCGAGGACCCCGGCCCGTTGGTCCTCGGCTCCTCTCAGATGGTCTCTTGCTTCGGCCCCTCCTACGAGCTTGCCTTCGAAATGCATGCGGAACTGAAGCACCGCAGGATGCGTCACAAGGTCCCCATCATCTACCTCACCTCGGAACCCTATCTTGGCCACATGGGCGTGGGCGGTCTCGGCAAGTCCCGGCGTTGCATGGAGGACGAGTTCGCGGACCGCGATATCAAGCCGATCGTCAACCAGGCCATCCAGGAGATCGTGCCGAACGAGATCCGGCTAAAGGACGGGACGACGCTTCCCTACAAGCTCGCCATGATCGCCCCGCCCTTCAAGGGCGTCCCCGCAGTCGTGCCCCTCGGTAATCCACGCGGCTTCATCCCCGTCGACAAGAACTTCCGCCATATGAGATACAAGAACATCTTCGCCGTTGGCGTCGCCATGGCAATAGCTCCACCGGAGCAAACGCCGGTGCCGGTGGGCGTGCCGAAGACGGGCTTCATGACAACGAGGATGGCAAAGGTCGCGGCAGCGACGATCGCATCAGACGTTACGGGAAGCGCGCCGCCACAACCGGATGAGATTGGTGTCGTCTGCATCATGGATATGGGGAACACGGCGGCGATCATGAAGGCCTATCCGGTCCTTCCGCCGCGCCAGAGCACATTCATCAAGAAGGGGATATGGGCGAAGTGGCTGAAGGTGGGGTTCGAGAAATATTATATGTGGAAGATGGCGAAAGGGCTGAGTCAGTTGCCGTGAGAAGAGGATGATCAAGTTAGTTCGTCATCCCCGTGAAAACGGGGATCCAGAAGATAGTCAAGTCGCTGGATTCCCGCGTGCGCGGGAACGACGGAAATGAAGCAGGAATCAGCGGAATGAATGCACAGGGACATCACTTGCACGATCTGAACCTTCGAAACCTGAAGCGGTATGCGATCACCGCGTGGTTCTATGACATCCTGGACTATCCCTGGGAACTGCAGTACCGGAAGTGGCGGCCGGGGGTCCTGTGCGATGTTTCCGGAGAAGTGCTGGAAGCGGGCGTAGGAACGGGCCGCAATCTGGAGTTCTATCGGCCGAGCGTGAAACTGACGGCTCTCGATCTCAGCCCCGCAATGCTCCGGAGGGCATCGAAGCGGAGCGCGAAGGCTGCCTGCCCGGTCCGGTTCGTTCACGGTGATGCATGCCGGATGGGAGAGATGCCGTCAGCAGGTTTCGACTGGGTCGTCGCATTCTTTCTCTGCTGCGTATTGCCGCGCGAACTGCAGGGGGCGGCGATCGCCGAGTTCGCCCGCGTGCTTAAGCCCGGGGCGAAGTTCCGGCTCCTGGAGATGAAATACTCGAAAGACCCGGCAGTCAGGAGGCGTCAGGACATTTTCGCACCCTTCGTTCGGAAGGTGTACGGCGCGGGTTTTGACCGGGACACGCTCAAGCATTTGGAGAAGAATAAGGACTTAGTTGTCACCGGGACGCGGTATCTAAAGCATGATGTGTATTTGTTGATTGAGGGAGTTAGGAAAGGGTGAGAAGCGTGTCGGTCTTCTTGTCGGTGTTCCAGACCTAGGATACGGTCTTAAAGAATACGCGTGCGAGAACTGCAAGCGTTACGATGGCTCCCGGGAGAAGCGTCAAGAAGAAGGAAAAGACCGTTCCCAAAGTGAAGGAAATTTCCGCAAAATTCTTGGCCTTATCACCCCAGACTTCCCGCGATAGTAATTCTCCAACCCATCCGCCTGTATAACAGACGTTGGCACCAACCCCGCATAGGATAACGCCAATGATTGCGACAAAGGGTGGATCAGGCCATCCAATGGGCTCGCCGACCAATTTCTCGGCGACCATGGCTGAAAAGAGCATGACGAAGATGGTGATCAGCCCCGCTACGCCAACGATCAGATTAAAGAAGAAACGACGTGCCTCCCACCACAGGATGATCTGTAAAGTCGTTAGGGGATATTCTTGTCGCTGAAATAGCCGATATTCGGTCAGGAATTTAAGAGGTGGAAGGATTAGCTGAAGGATTCGACTCATGTTCTCGAATGAAGAGCATGCAGGTGATACGGCCTACAGATTCCGCTCCATTTTCTGATGGAGCTCCTTGCCGGGGTAGTTGGAGGGATTGTCGGTGAGGATGAGCGTGCCGTCAGGCGCGTGGCCGACGTAGATAGTGTACCGGGGCGCGAGGGTCGTCTTGCCGGTGCCGTGGTAGATGGCGAGGACCTTCTTCACATAGTCCTTGGTCTCCTTGAAGGGCGGCACGGTGCCCCAGCGCTGGACCGAGGTCTCGCCGGAGTTGTAGGCGGCAAGGGCGAGCGACAGGTTCCCTTCATAGCGGTCAAGGAGATAGCGGAGGTAGCGCACGCCACCGTCAACGTTCTCCTGGGGGCTGAAGGAGTTCTTCACGTTCATGTCCGTGGCTGTCTGCGGCATGAGCTGCATGAGGCCCATTGCCCCCTTGCTCGATAGGGCGAAGGGATTATAGTCCGATTCCACTTTCACCAGTGCATGCACCAGCGACGGGTCGACGCCGTACTTCTCGCAGGCCGTATTGATGTAATCATGGTATGCGGCGGGCACCGTTCCCGGGGCGTTCGTCTGGCGCTTTGGCGCGGCTGCCCGGGCTGACGCGAGGGAGCCCGGAGTGGGAGTGGCCGAACGTGCTTCTGCGCGAATCCGGATGGGTTTTTTCACGCCGGAGCTGGGCACGTTGGTGAAATGAACGACACCTTGCTCGTCGGTATACTGGAAGATGTCTGCATAGGCGACAGTGGCAGTTGCCGCGTATGCAATGAGGACAAAAAGGATGTTCCAAGCCTTGCTCATCGGGAAGGCGTTACCCTTTCCTGGTACGAGTATGATCCCGAGGATACTGCCTGAAAAATAACAGAATATTTCTGTTTTGTCAACAGGTTTCGGGTCACCCTTCCCGCGTGGCCTGGTCCAAGGCTATGCGAACAACGGGAGAAGCCCTGATTTCTGTTGACTGTTCTCATGGCATTGATTATCATGCAGAATTAGCGCCCTGCAGTTCTGCGACCTGAGGGCTATGCCCAGGACACTGATCATCATCCCCGCCTACAACGAGCAGGAGAGCATCGCCGGCGTGATCCGGGATATCCGCACCCATTTCCCGGCCGGCGATATTCTCGTAGTGGACGACGGCTCGTGCGACCGGACCGCCAGCATCGCCCGTGCTTCCGGCGTGAGCGTGGCAAGCCTTCCCTTCAACGTCGGCATCGGAGGCGCTATGCAGACCGGCTTCCGGTATGCAGCGCGCCGGAGCTACGACGTGGCCCTGCAGTTCGACGGAGACGGACAACACCTTGCCGAGGAGATCGGGGACCTCCTCGAACCGATCTCCGAGGGCAGGGCGGACATCGTCGTGGGGTCTCGCTTCCTCGAGCCGAACAACTACCGCGCACCGTTCTTCCGGAGGCTCGGCATCTGGATATTCTCCACGGTGCTGTCAAGGATCCTTGGCATGCGGGTCACGGACACGACATCGGGTTTTCGCGTCGCGAATGACAAGGTCATACGGTTCTTTTCCCGGTCCTATCCCGAAGACTATCCGGAGGTCGAGAGCCTCGTTCTGCTTCATCGAGCGGGCCTGCGGATCGCCGAAGCGCCGATACGCATGAGGGAACGAAGGGGCGGCAGATCATCCATCACGCCGGTCCGGTCGGCGTACTATATGGTCAAGGTGCTCCTGGCGGTGTTCATCGACCTGCTGAAGGAGAGGTGAGGTGATCCATGGATATCTTGAAGGTCCTGGCAGTCGCGGCCAGCGCTGTCGTCCTTGTTGCTGTGGTCGAACTCATCCGCAGGGGACGGCTGAAGGAGCGATACTCGCTGCTGTGGCTCTTCTCGGGCATCGTGATGCTTGCCCTGTCGCTCTCGCGCGACCTGCTAGAGTCGATCGCGCGCATAGTGGGGATATTCTATCCGCCGTCGCTGCTGTTCCTGATCGCGTTCATTTTCCTGCTGCTGATCACGCTCCATTTTTCTGTGATCATCTCCGGGCTCTCCGAGCGGAACAGGCAATTGGCCCAGGAGATCGCCTTGCTGCGGATGCAGGTCGATCAGCTGCACGGCCGGCAGGCAAAGACGGCAGGCAGCGAGTGACGACCTGCCGTACCGCTCTGCGGGAAGCCTCGTTCGTCGTACCGTTACGAAGACCGCATCAGGGGAGGGAAGACTGAAACCATGGGAAGGCCGACCGAGGTCGTGAACAGGATGTTCGAGCACAAGCGGTTCAATCTGATCGCTTTCGCGGTGATCGCCGTCATGGTGTTCATCGCCTACGCCAATACCTTTACCGCATCGTTCCACTTCGATGACAGCCCTGCAATTGTGGAGAACCCCTTCATCCGTCACGTCACCTGGGACAACATCATGCAGCTCCTGTCGACGAACCGGCCGATGGTGGACCTGTCGATCATGCTGAACTACCAGCTCTTCGCGCTGAACGTCTGGGGATGGCATCTCTTCAACATCATGAACCATATCGTGAACAGCTGGCTGGTGTATCTGCTTGTGCTCTGGACCCTTACGCTTCCGGTCCTTGCGAAGCAGTATGGCGGGAGGGCGCGGCGCATGGCGTTCTTCTGCGCACTGCTCTTCGCAGTCCATCCCATCCAGACGGAATCGGTGACCTACATCATCTCCCGGTCCGAGACGGTAACGACCTTCTTCTACCTTTCAACGCTCCTGCTGTTCATCCAGGCTGTGCGAAAGAAGAGCAGTCTCTACATAGCGGCAGCCACGGTGACGTCTCTGTGTGCCATGCAGTCGAAGGAATGGGCAGTGACTCTTCCTGCCGTCGTGATGCTCTACGATTTCGTATTCCTGTCGGAAGGCAAGGTCAAGCCGATCCTGTCGCGGTGGTACAACTACGTGCTCATCTCGCTGCCGTGGATCCTGATCCTCAAGAAGGTGCCGCTGTTCAGCAGCGGCACCGCCGCGAGCTACGGGTTCGGCATGACCACCGCGACGGGCCTCACGCCCGCGACCTATCTGATGACATCGCTGAACGTGCTCTGGACCTATGTCCGTCTGATGATCCTTCCGATCAATCAGAACCTGGATTACGACTATCCCATCGCGAAGACGATCTTTGAGCTGCCCACGTTCATCTCCCTGCTCGGGCATATCGTGGTCGTGGCGTCGGCGGTCTGGCTGTACCGGAAGAAGAACATGCTGATCTATCCCTTCGGCGCGGCGTGGTTCTACATCACGCTCTCGCCCGTCCAGAGCTTTGTGCCGATCCTGGACGTCATCTTCGAGCATCGGATGTACCTGCCGTCCATCGGCCTGATCATGGTCTTTGTGGCGGGGTATGAGGGTCTGTTCGACTGGCTGGAGAAGCGCCGCGCGGTTGCAGGGCAGGGGCAGGCGGCGGCCTAGGTCCGCCGTCGTCGCTGTTGCGAGATTCGGCCGCTGATCAGCCTTCGGTAGGCCTCTTCATGTGCTTGAACGTGGTTCTCCCAGAGAAATCGTTTTTCTTCCGACCGGTTGTAGTCCTTCCTGCTGACCTTTTGAACCCCTTCGGCTAGTGCTTCCGCACTCCCCGGCTCCACGAGCACGTACCTGCCTGACACGACCTCCGGCAGGGAACCCGCGGTCGTCGCGACGACGGGACGCTGCATGGCGCAAGCTTCCACGCAGGTAAATCCGAACCCCTCGTTCAAGGAGGGAACGACCACACAGTCGCTGGCTGCTATGAAGGATGGAAGCTCTGGTCGCGGCACGGGATCCATGATAATGATGTCCTCGCCAGGAATGAGGCGGCATTCCTGCACGAGTTCTTGGATACGGCTGCGTCCGGATTCCGGTTTGCGGGAGAGGATCAGGAGAAGTGTCGATCCCGGGAGGATCTTCTTTATCTGTGGAACGGCGGCAATGAGATGTTGTATTCCCTTAACGTAGCCCGGCCGGCCGTAAAAGGTGTAGAGAAAGCGGTCCCCAGAGACGCAGAGGCGCTGCCGAATAGC
>JBAIYC010000312.1:0-8248 GCA_037916085.1 Nitrospirota bacterium
GGTGGAGCGTCGCCATGGGCTCAATGCCGTAGCCCAGGAGGATGTCCACGACCTCCTGGTAGTGGGCAATTGCGCTCTCGTCCCAGGTGTCCTCGCGCGGCTGGATCCTGCTCCACTCCAGGGAGAAGCGGTAGGCGTTCACCCCGAGGTCCTTCAGGAGCTTGAGGTCCTCTTTGTACAGTTCGTAGTGGTTTGTGATCCGCGGATGGTCGGAGAGCACCCGGTCCCACGTCGCCCAGTCCGCGTAGGGAGAGCCCTCGAGCTGGAACGCCGATGTCGCGACGCCCCAATGGAAGCCGGGGGGGAAAGGAGACGGATTACCGTTCACTGAGCGGTCTCTCATCGGGGAAGCAGTGTTCGATCAGATCGAACGGAAAGATGTTCGGGGTGCGGACGGCCAGCACCGCGAGGAGCAGGGCTGCAAGAAAGGCCGCGGACCACAGCAACATGAAGAACCTCCCGGGGAAACGGCAGGTCGCGCCTGCCGGCAGCGGTCACTGCCAATAGTACAGGACCATCAGGACCCCGCCGACCAGCGTGATGGTCAATGCGATCGCTTCCACTCGGTCCACCAGTCGTCTGTTCATGGATGCTCCATTCTCATTCATGGTTTGTCCGGGGAGAAGACCACCGCCAGGGTACGCACGCCTCCGATCACCAGGATGAGCGCAGACTGCGCAAGCACGTCGCGCGGCTCCAGTGTGTGCCGGAAGAGACCGATCATGATCTCGCGCAGCACGAAGACGATGGCCGCGTCGGTGATGAAGGTCAACTTGATCCGGTGATGCTCGAAATACTCCAGGACGCTCTTCAGGAGCTCGATGACCACGAAGAGCGAGAGGATGTTCGTGATCAGGAGGTCCGACCCCGCGGCGACCGTCGGGCTGGTGAAGACCACCCGCAGGTCGAGGAGGACCCGGGCGATCCCGAGGACCAGCGCCAGGATGACGAGCGGGATCATGAACTTGATCAGGATGTCGATGAACTTGTTGAAGGTGTTCATGGGCTGACGGGCCGCCCCGATTGATATCCTATACCCGCGAAATGTTACGGTTCCATTACAAACGTGTGAAAGCGCCGTGACAGGAGGAGCATATCCATGAATTCCCCTTGCCCCCGCTTCTCATTTCCCGTACTATCCTGCCATGGAACCCAAGATCAGGATCCTGGCCGTCGACGACGAACAGGACATCCTGCAGCTCGTGACGTACAATCTGAAGAAGGAAGGCTACCTCGTCGAAGAGGCGCGGACCGGAGAAGCGGCCCTGCGCATGGTGCGTGAGCGGCCGTACCAGCTGATCGTGCTGGACCTGATGCTGCCGGGGTTGTCGGGCATGGAGCTCTGCCGTATCTTCAAGAACGACCCGGATACCGCGCACATCCCGATCATCATGCTGACGGCCCGGGCCGAGGAGATCGACAAGGTGACTGGCCTCGAGACCGGCGCCGACGATTACATCACCAAGCCCTTCAGCGTCCGCGAGCTCCTCGCCCGGGTGAGGAGCGTGCTCCGTCGGGCCGAAGGCGGAGTGACTGGAAGAAAGAAGCTCGCTGCCGGCGGCATCGAAGTGGACCTGGAGCGCCACCGAGTCAGGGCGGGGACGAAGGTCCTTGACCTCTCGCCGACCGAGTTCCGTCTGCTCCGCTTCCTGATGGAGCGGAAGGGCAAGGTATTCAGTCGCGACCAGATCCTCGACGCTGTCTGGAAGGGCGAGGCCTTCGTCGAATCCCGCACCGTGGATGTCCATGTCCGGCGGCTTCGCGCGGAACTGGAGAAGGCTGGTGCAGGCAGCGCGATCGAGACGGTCCGCGGTGTGGGATACCGGTTCAGCGACGAGGAAGGGACATAAGCGTCGCACCCTGAAGGAGTCTGGAGAGAACGGTGGTCATTCCGGAAAGAACCCAGCGGATCATCGAAAAGAACGTGAAGCGGCTTGCCCTCAAGAACACAGATGCCGTGTCGCTTTTCTGTTCGGCTTTGAAGGGAGCGGTCAACGGCGGACCCGACCGCGAGGTCGTTTCACGGGTGTTCGGCCTGGACCCGGCCAGCACAGACCCGATCGATGCGCTCATCCTGCAGTCCCTGCTGACGCATCTCGCCGAAGAGGACATCGAGGAGATCTTCCGGCGCTATGCACGGCGCCGGGGCCTGTCCTTTTGACCCCGTGCGTTCTGGCACGGGGCCCAATCCTGCCGTAACAAGAATGTCATCGTTCCGTCACAATCCGTTCATGCTCCTGTCATGTTATCCGGATATCATTCGAGCATGCAGAAGCATGCCAAGGAGCTGGGAAAGGACATTGCCTGCCCCGTTTGCCGTTCCCAGGCCTTGTACCGGTACGGTACGGTCAGGGATGGGCTGCAGCGGATACGATGCGTGGTCTGCGGCCGGCAGTTCGTTCCCGGACATGTGCGGCCGCTTATCGCGAACCGTCCGGTCTGCCCCAAGTGCGGCAAGGAAATGCATCTCTACCGGAGGGAAGGAGAGGCGGTGCGGTTCCGCTGCTCCACCTATCCGGAGTGCAGGTTCTACATAAAGCTCATGAAGCAGGAGGTGACGCAGAGTGGAATGCTACGTGCATAATGTTCCGGGGAGACTCCGGGTAAGAAACCAGCGGTTGAAGGATCCCGACGTCCAGGATGCTATCAAGAGGCTTCTGGTGAGCGACATCGGTAAGGGGATCGGAACAGTGGAGTTCAATAACACGACGGGAAGCGTGCTCATCCACTACGACGTGAACCATATCGATCACCGGCATGTGCTCCGGCTGCTGGAGGATGCCGGATACTATCATCCCGACCGTATGGTCACCAATGATCAGCTGGTCCACCAGGCGACGTCAAAGGCAATGCATCTCGTGACAAAATCGGTGGCGGGAGCCTTTGTAGATACGGCCCTGTCGGGAACCGGGCTATCGTTTCTCTCGCTTCTCTTTTGAGGAGAAGTTCCTGTCCTCGTCACAGAACCTTTTCCCTCTATTGTTGTCCAGTAAAGCCCAGTCACCTATCGTCCCTCCTGCAGTCGTTCTGCAAAGTACGGCGGCAAGCCAGATCGATGATCGCCGCGGCTGTCGGCCTGCACCTGGTCTCATATCTGCACTGCAGTGCTCATTGTCGGAATCTCTTGCACGTTCAGAGAACTTCTCGGTGACGCCGGTTTCCTTCGAAGTCGGAGATCGGACGCATGACTTCTCTGCCCGGCTGGCT
This sequence comes from Nitrospirota bacterium, assembly GCA_037916085.1. Classification (GTDB taxonomy): domain Bacteria; phylum Nitrospirota; class UBA9217; order UBA9217; family UBA9217; genus JAKAHZ01. Next base: position 3,208 of record JBAIYC010000312.1, read on the forward strand.
ATTCATGAGGTCTCTGACACGCCTGCTGACGAGAACGGACAGGAACTCTCGAATACGCGCAGTCCGAATGAACCGGGCGAGAATCAACTCGTACAGCGGCCGCACGCCCAGCTCCGAGCGATGCAGATCTTCTGCGAGATGGAGGATCGCGGCATGGTGCTGATTTGCTTCTACTTCGTTCTTGTATAAATTGCGATGGTTCATAGTTCTTTTCCCCTGGCGGGCATGAACAGGCTTACCTTCTTGCCGTCGGGCTCAGGGACGGCTGCGGTCCGCCAACACGCTGCGTCCGTTCCACCCCGGCATCTTCCGGCTGTCCCGCTTCGTACCCTTCAATGAAGACATCATAAAGACCGAATGCCCTGCGCAGCTCCCGTTTCATCGTCTTGATCGTTTCCCGGTGATTGTTGAGCGCCCCGTCCGTCCTGATACGCGCCATGAGGATGATCTTATCCGGCGTGAGCCCCCAGATGTGCAGGTCCTTCACATGCCGGATGTCCGGGAACTTCCGGTAGAGGAACGCCGTGACCGCATCGGCATCTATCGTGCCGGGATTCCCCTCCATCAGGATCTGCACGCTGTCCCTGACGAGGAAATAGGTCGGATACGCAGCCAGACAGCCGATGACGATGCCAGCAAGGGGGTCCACGAAATACAGATGCGTATACCGTATGATGACGGCAGCACCGATGACTCCGACGGACCCCAGTGTGTCGTTCAGGATCAGGAGCAGTGCTCCCCTGATGTTCACGTCCTTCGAGTACCTGTAGAGCTGGATAAGGCCGAACGCGTTGGCCACCAGCCCCAGAACTGCGATCACCAGGACCTTGTCCGCCTCGATAGGCTGGGGGTGCAGGAACTTCTGGAAGGCTTCCGCGAACACATAGAACAGGATGAAGCCGACCAGGATCCCGTTAAAGAGCCCGGACAGCACCTTTGCGCGCTCGTAGCCGAAAGTGTTGACCTTGTTCGGCTGCCGGCGGACGATCCTGCTGACCCACAGCGCGATGATCTGACCGGATATGTTCACGGCCATGAACGATGCGTCGGTGACGAGAGCGATGCTGTGGTAATAGAGTCCGCCGATCAGTTCAACGAAAAAGTACGCTATCGTTACGATCAGAACGAGCGTCTGGCCTTTTGCGTGGCCTGTTGTGGTTTCCTGCATCGATCCCATGCCTGTCATGCTCCTTTGAGCAGTACCGCCTTGTCCGTCAGCTCCCAGGGAAGCCCGATGTCCATTCTTCCGACGTGACCATACGCCGCAAGCTTGCGGAAGAAACCGCCCTTGATCTGGGAGGGGAGGTGACGCAGGTTGAACTGGCGGATGATCCCGGCCGGCCGAAAGTCGAAATTCTTCTCGACCATCCCGGCGATGGTCTGGTCCGATACTTTGCCGGTCCCGAAGGTCTCCACCTGGATGCTTACCGGCCGTGAGCATCCGATGGAATAGCTGAGCTGCACTTCACAGGAGGACGCGAGGCCGGCCGCAACGACGTTCTTTGCGGCATACCGGGCGGCATAGGCGCCGATCCGGTCGATCCTCGAAGGGTCCTTCCCGCTCAGGGCCGCCCCGCTGAGACGGGCGTACTCGCCGTAAGTGTCGATCGCGTTCTTTCTCCCGGTCAACCCGGAGTGTACTGCAGGTCCGCCGCCGATGAACGGTCCGTCGGGATTGACGAAGATCCGGGTCCGCGCATCAGGCCTGATCTCCTCGTCCTGGAAGACCGGGTTCAGCACCGTCTCCCGGAGGTCCTCCTGGAGCCGCTTGGTATCGGGTCCCCCTTTGCCGGCTGACCGTTTCTGGCTGGCAATGAGAGTGATGCTGTGGATACGAGACGGTCTCCCGTCGCGGTATTCGATGCCGACCTGGGACTTGCCGTCGGGCGCAAGATAGTCGAGCGTCTTCTGGAGCCGGACGGCAACGAGCTTGCGCGCAAGACGGTGCGCGAGCCATATGGGAAGGGGCATGAAGGCCGCGGTCTGGTCGCAGGCGAACCCGAACACCGTCACCTGGTTCCGCGCAATGATACGTTCGATCATCTCATCGCTCATGTTGCGTTCATCGACGACCATGCGTCCGTCCGACGGCACCTCGGTGAGGCTGGTGATGACGCTGCAGGTCTTTGCATTGAAGGCCCGCTCGTCATAGTCGACCTGGCTGATGACCTGCCGGGCGATGTTCGCAAAATCGACCGTGGCAGTGGTTGCAAACCGCGCCGCGATAAAGACGACCGCCGTGGAGACCCCGCACTCGGAAATGATCTTCGCATGAGGGTCCTTCTGCAGGACGTGGTCGACGACGGCATCGCTGATGATGTCGCAGAGCTTGTCGGGATGACCTTCGGTGACCGACTCCGAAGTGAACATGAAGTCTTTGTTCATTTGACCCTCTCCCCCCAGAGCACGCATGCTCAGGTAACCGCGAAGACCCGATTGCCGTTCGTTGCCGGCTCCCGGGCCGGTGTGCTGCCGTTCAACGCGGGCGGCGGGGCGGCGATCTTCTTCGTCGCCTCGTTGACGAGGAGCGGGGCGACCGCCGTCCCGATCGATACCGCCAGGTCAAGAGGATTCAGCGGGCTCATGCCCAGGAAGCTGCGAAGGCCCGGCACGAACAGTGTGAGCGATTGCACCCCCAGCGAGGCCGTCAGTGCGATGGTGAGATAGTTGTTCGGCGCGAGCCGGTCGGAATCGAAGATGCTGTGGGTCTCGGAACGGTGGCTGATGGCATGGAGAAGCCCCGCCGTGACGAAGTTCGTGAAGGCCATCGTGCTCGCCTGCGGCCCCTGGCCGTAGCGCAGCACGCCGTAGCCGTACGCCGCCAGCGTCCCCGCCGATATGGTGGAAGCCTCGAAGAGCAGCCGTTTGAAATCCGCCGGGTTGATGAGCTGTTCCTCGGGAGGGCGAGGGGGCCGCAGCAGCACATCGGGTTCGGGCGGTTCCTGCGCAAGGGCGATGCCGGGGAAGATGTCGGAGATCATGTTGATCCAGAGGAGCTGCATGACGTTGAACGGCTGTCCCATGCCTGCGGCGAGGGCCGTGAACATGATCATGATCTCGCTCGTGTTCTTTGAGATCATGTACCGCACCGATTTGCGCAGATTGTTATAGACCGTCCTGCCCTGGCTGATCGCGACCACCATGGTCTCGAGGTTGTCGTCCTCCAGGACCACGTCGGCGACCTCGCGGGCCACGTCGGTGCCCGTATGGCCGAGCGCGATGCCGATATCGGCCGCCTTGAGCGCCGGTCCGTCGTTGATGCCGTCCCCGGTCATGCCGATGACCCTGCCCGCTGACTGGAGCGCCTGGACGATCTGAAGCTTGTTGGCCGGGCTTACACGGGCGAAGACATGGACCCTTCCGGCAAGCGCTTTCATCACTTCGGGCTTGAGCTGGGACAGGTTGGTCGAGTCCAGGATCTCCAGTTCCTCGCCCTTGCTCAGATTGAGCTCCTTGCCGATCGCATAGGCCGTCGGGCTCTGGTCGCCGGTGATCATGACCGTATCGATCCCGGCGCGGTGGAACGTTCCGACAAGATCCTTGACGCCGCTTCGGACCACATCGGCCATGCCCACGAGACCGACCCAGACGAGCCCTTGGCCGATGATCTCGTCGCTCCGCAGGGTGTCGTCGCCGGTCACGGCGTACGCCACCGCCAGCACGCGGAGCGCCTCGCCGGCCATCCGCTCGTTCTCCGCCTCGAAGGCCTCGCGCGCCCTGTCGTCCAGCTCGAGCTGCCGGCCCCCGCTGACGTACCATTTGCAGAGGGACAGGACATCCGAGGGGCTTCCCTTGAGAGCCATGAGCCGCTGGTGGTCGTTCGAGCGGTGGACGGTGCTCATGTAATGCCGTTCTTCGGAGCGGTGGTTCAGCTTGACGAGGGGGTGCTGGGCCCGAAGCGAGTTGACGTCTACGCCCGCCGCGAGCGCCAGGTTCACGAGCGCGTTCTCCGTGGATGAGCCGTCCACGACGAACCGGCCTTCCTGGCCCGATACAATCGATTCATTGCAGAGCACCGAGAGATGGATCAGGCGGAGCAGGTCCTCGTTCGTATAGGGGTTGACGTTCTGACCGTCCGCGAGGATTCTCCCGCCGGCGACAGCGAGGCGGCGCATGCCCGCGTGCATCTGGATCACCGACATCCTGTTCATGGTGATCGTGCCCGTCTTGTCGAGACAGATCGTCTCGACCGAGCCGAGCGTTTCGACGGCATCAAGGTGGCGGATGAGCACGTTCATGCCCCGCATGCGCCTGATGCCGAGCGCAAGGGTCGTCGTAGCCACGGTCGGAAGACCTTCTGGCACCGCGGCGACGGCAAGAGCGATGGAGGTCTTCAGCATCTGGAGAAAACCGTATCCGCGCAGGAGACCGACGATGAACACGATGCCGCAGACGGCGCAGGTGATATAGACCAGTTGGACCCCCAGGTGGTCCATCTGACGTTCCAGGGGCGTGTCGGGTGGACGCGCCTCTCCCACCATGGTCTGGATCTTCCCGACCTCGGTGAAGCGACCGGTAGCCACCGCGACGGCAAGGCCCTGTCCCCCCGTGACCAGGGTACCCATGTAGACCATGTTGGTGCGGTCCGCAAGCGGCATGTCCGCCGACTGAAGCGCCTCGGTGACCTTCATGACAGGCATGCTCTCGCCGGTCAATGCCGACTCGTCGATGCTCAGATACTTTGCTTCAATGAGACGGGCGTCGGCAGCGACATAGCTTCCCGGTTTCAGCACGATGAGATCGCCCGGCACGACCTCCCTGGCGTCGATGGTCGTGATGACCCCTCCCCGGATGACGGTAGAGGTTGGCTTCACGAGGCTCTTCAAGCCATGAATGATCTTTTCGGTCTGGTTCTCGGTGTAGTACCCGATGGAGGCGTTGATGACGACGACCGCCATGATCACGACGGCATCGGCAAATCCGCCTGTGGCAACGGAAATGCCCGCTGCCACACCGAGGAGCGCGACGGGAAGTGACTTGAACTGATCGAAGAACATGCTCCAGCCGGAGCGGGGAACGGACTCGGGAAGGATGTTCGGAC
>JBAIYC010000313.1:0-10573 GCA_037916085.1 Nitrospirota bacterium
GAGGGTCTCGCCTGACCATCGAGGGTTTTTTCGGCTCGTCAACGGCTTGTTCCGAAAGGACGGGGGGGATTCCGTCAGGTGGCGGGAAAGACCGGCAGGCTTTGCCTTTGGACGTCATGAGACCCACAGGTCGGGGGCCACATCACACCAGGACCATCACCTTTCCACGGAAAAGGTCAAGCCTCACGACGCGTCGGCATCACAGATTGATGCCGTATTTCTTCAGCTTGAGGTAGAGTGTCTTCCGGTCGATGCCGAGGAGCTGGCTCGCCCGGGACTGGTTGTTGCTTGTTTCCTTCAGCACGCGGAGGATGTAGGTCTTCTCCATCTCCTCGAGCGACGGATTCGTGCCCAGCTCGTCCACGACAACGGGCGACGGGATCGAAAGACAATCGGCATCAAGTGTTTCCTCCTCGCAGAGGATGACGCCGCGTTCGATCACGTTCTCCAGCTCCCGGACATTGCCCGGCCAGTGGTAGCCGGACAGCAGTTCGAGCGCATCGGATGAAACATCGGTGATCGTCTTGCCGAGCCTCTTCGAATACTTTTCGAGAAAATGCCGCGCAAGGGCCGGGATGTCCTCCTTCCGCTCGCGGAGCGGCGGCAGCGCGACGGTAATGACGTTCAGTCGGTAGGAGAGGTCCTCACGGAACTTCCCCGCTTTGATCAGCTCTGCGAGGTCCTTGTTCGTAGCCGTGATCAGCCGGACGCTGACGCGCAGGGGCTTGTTCCCGCCCACCCGCCGGAACTCGCCGGAATCGAGGAACCGGAGCAGCTTGGCCTGCAGGGCGATCGGCATTTCGCCGATCTCGTCAAGGAAGAGCGTTCCCTTGTCTGCCACCTCCACAAGGCCGTGCTTCAGCTGATGAGCGCCGGTGAAGGCGCCCTTCTCGTGGCCGAAGAGCTCCGACTCGATGAGGTTCTCCGAGAGCGCCGCCACGTTCAGTGCGATGAAGGGCCTCTCTCTCCGGCTGCTGTAATGCCAGATCGTGTTGGCAGCCAGCTCCTTGCCGGTGCCGCTCTCGCCCTGGATGAAGACCGGAGTGTCCGTAGGAGCGATTTTCTTGATGAGGGCCAGGATGTCCTTGAAAGCACGGGAGCTGCCGATGAACTCGAAGGGGAGCTCTTTCCGGACCAGCTCCTGTTCGAGGAGCTCGCTCTTGACGCGGAGCCGCCCGTACTCCGCCGCACGGTTCACGACGATGACGAGCTCGTCGAGCTTGTAGGGCTTGGTGAGGTAGTCGTAGGCGCCGTTCTTCATCGCCTCCACCGCGGTCTCGACCGTGGCCTTGCCGGTCAAAACAATGATGGGGGGCGCGCCCTGGTCCTCCCGGAGTTTCTTCATGAGCGCGAGCCCGTCCATCCCCGGCATCATCACATCTAGGAGGATGACGTCGAAGAAGCTCGCTGCCAGCTGGCGCAACGCCTCGCTTCCGTCGGCCGCGACGGAGACGGCATAGCCCTTCCGCGTCAGCTCGTTCTTCAGGAGCCTGCGAAAGGGCTCTTCATCATCGCATACGAGGATGTTGGTCATGTTCTATCCAAGACAACGACAGAAACGGCAAGGCCTCACCACGGAGGCGCGGAGAAAACCTTAACAGGTCTAACAGGATTGCAGGATAACGTCCGATCTTGTGGCTACGAATCCTGTCGATCCCGTTATCCCGTCAAACGAAAGAAGTGCGCCGTTCTCTGTGTCTTCGTGACTCCGTGGTGGAATATGGTTCTCCTTTATCCTCCGCACTCGATCGAAGGCAGGGTGATGATGAAGGTTGTTCCCCTCCCCACCGCGCTCTCCACGTCGATCGCGCCGCCGTGCTGCTCCACGATCCTGTGGCAGATCGTCAGTCCCAGCCCAGTCCCCTCCCCTACGTGCTTCGTGGTGAAAAAGGGGTCGAAGACCTTTCCCAGGCTGTCCGGCGGGATTCCCGCTCCCGTATCGGATACGGAGAGACGAATCCTGCTGGGGCAGACGACGCGACCGTCCTCGCGGCCGGGGTCGTCCCGCACGGTGCGGATCGAGATGCTCCCTCCTTCGGGTGTGAAGTAGATCGCGTTCAAGAGCAGGTTCATCAGGAGCTGCCGCAGGCTTCCGGCATCGGCGTAGATCTTCGGCACTTCACGGTCAAGGTCCAGGCTGATCGTGTGCTTCAGCTTCTGCGTGCGGTGTTGCAGAAGCAGCAGGACTTCCTTGATGAGCTCGTTGATATCGATCTCGCGGAAGGTGCCGCCCGACGGCCGCGCGAACTCGAGCAGGCTCCGCAGGATCCCCTTGCAGCGGAAGATCTCGCCGTGGATGGTCCGGAGGTACTCGGGGAAGTCCTCGAAACCGGGGACACGGGCCAGCGACGGATCATGGGCGCGGTCGAGGAGCGCCTCGGAGTACCCGGCGATGATCCCCAGGGGATTGTTGATCTCGTGGGCGATGCCAGCCACGAGCGTGCCGAGCGAGGCAAGCTTGTCGGAGCGGATGAGCTGGTGTTCAAGCTGCTTCTGTGCCGTCACGTCCTTGAGGTAGTAAACGATGGCGTAGAGCCGGCCGTCCTCGTCCGTGAGCGGATAGGACCAGAAATGGAAGATCGCGCCGCCGGCACCCTTGAGTTCCTGGAACGACGGCCGCTTGGCGGGAGTCCTTGCAGTGCAGAGGCACCCCTCTGCCGCAATGCCGATCCGTTCGAGCAGCTCGCTGCATCGCTTCTGGGAGATGTCGGTCTTGGAAAAACCCGTCTTCTGGAGGAGCGTATGGTTCGCGCGTACTACCCGCTGCCGGGCGTCCTCGATCCAGACCATGTCGGTGATGGCGTCGAAGGTTCGCTCCCACTCCTTCTTCTCCTTCGAGATCTCCTCGAAGAGCAGGGCGTTCTCCAGGGCGATGGCGATGTGCTTTGCCACGGGAAGGAGGATCTCGATGTCCCGCTCGGTGTATGTCCCGGGCCGGGTGCTGTCGAAGTTGAAGACGCCGAGCATCCGGTCATGGAAGAGCGGTACGCTGATGGAGGAGCGGATGCCTTCCTTCAGGAGCTTCCGGTCCAGCGGGAAGGTCGTGGTCTCGAGGTCGCGGGTTATCCAGGGCCTGTTGTGGCGGACGACCCACCCTGCGCTTGTGCCCTCGATCGGAGCGCGAACGCCTTTCTTCATCTCCGTCCGCATTGCTGTATCGAGCGCGAAGATGAGAAGCTTGTCGTCCGTCTCGTTGTACAGGAGGAGGCTTGCCCGGTCGTAGGCGATGAGCTTGCGGAGCTCGGAGACAACCATGCGGAAGATGGTGCCGATGCTGAGGCTCGAATTGATGATGCCCGAGAGCTCGTTGATGAGATCGACCTGCGCGACACGGTCCGGCGGCGTGCATTCCGGAGCGGCCGCATCAGGCGTGTCCCGGACCACCACGAGGCGGAGCCCCTTCCCCGGGTCGCCGGAGGAAAGGATGGCCGCACGCGCTGTAAAGGGGGTGCCCTTGATGGGCGTGCAGGTCGTCGTGAACGGACGGTCGGTCGAGTCTAAGGGGGGCAGGCCGTCGACAGAAAAAAACCGGTCGAGGGGCACGCCCCTGGCCTCGGCGCGGCTGCAGCCGAAAACGCGCAGGACGCTCTCATTGCACTCCGCGACCACGCCGCCGTCGCGGATAACGAAGACCGGCATGCCGAGAACGTCCAGGGATCTCAGCAGGTCCGCGCTGATGCCCGGCTGCACTGCTCCCATGGGCCATAGTAGCACAGTAGCGCGCCGGCCTTCAAGGACAAAGGGGGAGGATGTGTGTGCGGAGCAGTGAACCTCCCCGCTTGACTCTCCGGGTAGTGCGGCATATGATGCTCTCGTGCAGATCAGGATCGGACATCTTTCCACCTTCTACCACACGGCCATCCTCCTGATGGCGCGGGAGGAGCTCACAGCGCAGGTCCACGACGCGCTGGACTGGCGGCTTTTCGGCACCGGCCCGGCCATCATGCAGGCCTTCGGGAGAGGCGAGCTCGACCTTGCCTACATCGGTCTGCCGCCGGCCGTCATCGGCATGGACCAGGGGACCGCCGTCCGTTGCGTGGCAGGCGGCCATATGGAGGGGACGGTCATCTGCGGCAAGGACCGCTGGAAGGCCTATCCGGAGGCGGGTAATCTCGGTGCTGTCCTCGGCCAGTTCAGAGGCCTGACGATCGGCGTGCCGGGCAAGGGCTCGATCCATGATGTGATCCTACAGGACAGCCTGGCAAAGCACGGCTTGACGCGGGAGATTACGGTCAGAAACTTCGCTTGGTCGGACCAGGTGACCGAGGCGGTGGTGAAGGACGAGGTCGCTGCGGCTGTCGGCACTCCAGCCCTTGCTGTAGCGGTGCGGCATTATGCGGCCGGAAAGGTCCTCTATCCGCCGACGCATCTTTGGCCATCGAACCCGAGCTACGGCATCGTGGTCACACAAGCCTTCCTGCGGTCGCAGCGCGATGCGGTGCGGCGATTTCTCGCGGCTCACGAGACCGCATCCGCGGTCCTTCGGAACGACCCTGCGGGAGCGGCCGCCGCTATTGCAGACTTTGTCGGCGTAGTTGACGTCGACTTCGTGCTCGAGACGATCAAGCTCTCGCCGCGGTACTGCGGCCAGCTTCCCGAGGACTATGTCGCATCGGCCATGGAGTTTGTGCGGGCCTTGTTTCGGATGGGGTATGTGAAAAGGGAGCTGGCGCGGGAAGATATCTTCGACCGGACCCTGATCGACGAGGTGCACCCGGAGCCGGACCATTACGGCCTTCGATAAGATGGATGGGCCCGGATAGCGTGCAGGCGGAGGCTCCATCAGGTCATCTCGCCGATTGGCACCTGCATCCCTCGCCGACTGCGAACCGGTAGGTTCGTATCGGATTCCCGTCCCTCTTTACCGTAAACGTTCTCTCCTGCCCGACCGATGTGAAGTATTCACTGCAGGGAATGGTCCCTTCCCGGTAGGTGATGCAGACGCCTCGCTCCCCGCGCAGCCCCTCGGGGAGGTCCCAATACTCGTACTGCCCTCCCCCGAAATGCCGGCTATCGACGTAGCCAACGATCCGTTCGCCCGAATAGTACGTGATCTCCGCGGCCATCTGGCTCGTGTCGGTGAACGCGACCTTTATCTCGGGGTCCTTCTCCAGCTCCCGGGCAAGCTCCCTCCATCCGTAAAACCAGTTCGTCGCGTCTTTCTCCGACAGAGTGTGCGAGATCTTCTCGAGCGGAATGATGCCGAACCTCGTATGGAGTCCAACCGCAATAGACAACGTCAGGCTGACCACGGCGCCGATCAGCCAGAGGCGCTCCTTCGCTTTCGAACCGCTCACGAGATAGTGGCTCACCAGGATGCTGAGCGTGAAATAGGCGCTGCAGGGCCAGTTGGGTGCGGCCGGTCGCGTCAGTGACGAATAGGCAAAGAAGGCGAGCACGGTCAGCGAGGTGAGGCTCAGGAACAGCATTTCCCTGTTCTTCTGGAAGAGCACCCGGACGGAGGCATAGGCTCCGGCGAGAAAGATCACCGGGCCGGCCACAAGCATCTGCCCTCCGATGAAGGTCATCACCTTTCCCAGACTGTAGCCGTTCCCGCCAAGTCCGTGCTGGAACTGAAAAGCGAAGGAGACCCAGTGGTGTTCCCTGTTCCACTGCACGACGGGCAGAAAGAGCAGGCATCCCAGGAGAAACGCGGCGTAGGGATGGATGGTCCGTAGCCACCTTAGCTCTGCCGTCACGATCGTGAAGAGGAGCAGCGACGGAGCCAGCAGGACGGCCGTGTATTTCGACAGGAGTGCCAGACCGAAGGCGACCCCCAGAAGGTACGAGTAGCGAGCCTGTCCGGTCTCCACCATCCGCCAGTAGGCGTAGGTCCCCAGGCTGACAAAGAGGAAGAGCGGGATGTCGGGGGTGATCACGATCGATCCGGCGAGGGTGAGCGGCAGGACGTTCGCCGTGATGACGCTTGCCGCCGCCTTCTTCTCATCCCCGGCGAGCCGGATCGAGAGCGCCCAAGTGAGCGAGCTGACGACAAGGGTCTCCAGGATCCCGCCGAAGCGTACCCAGAGCTCCTGCTGCGAAGCGAGCGTTGTCAGCCGGATAAGGTAGGCGATGAGCGGCGGATGGTCGAAGTAGCCGGCGGCAAGGTCTCTGGACCAGAGCCAGTAGTACGCTTCATCGGGATGGAGCTGCAGGGACGAGGAGAGATAGGTCTTCCACGCGACGAGTGCGGCAACGACCATGATTGCGGCGGGTTTTGAAAGGAGGCGGTTCATGTCGTAGGTCAGGGCGCAGGAGACCGCCGCATGGGCCCGCAAGCCTCTCCCCCAACAAGCCCGCGAGCGGTTCAGACGCTCATCACGTCTGACACTGCATACCTGCTCGCGACCCGGATAGTGAGCGTGCAGCCGTGTACTTCCCGATGTGTCTTCATCGCGACTGCGGGGCTGTTGTTCTGCTCCGACAGATGGCCGATGAAAGCCCAGCGGAGGCGGGAGCCCGTTGCGGCTCCGATAAGCTCGGCGGACTCGAGGTTCGAGATATGGCCGCGAGGCCCTTTGATCCGCTCCTTGAGATAGCGCGGATAGGGGCCGTTGGCCAGCATCGCGGGATCATAGTTGCTTTCGAGCAGCACCGCGTCGCAGGATGCGATCAGCCGTCCCAGGTCCTGGAAGACATGGCCTAGGTCGGTCATGATGCCGAGCCGACGTGTGCCGTCGTCGATGACGAAGACCGTGCCGTCCTCGCCGTCATGCGGCGTCGGTATGGTATGAATGGTCGCGCCGCCGATGTGCATTGGGCAGCCGCTCCGGAAATGATGGACCTCCGAGAGCTTGCCGAGGGAGCAGCGGGTCTGCGCCGCTGCAAGGGTACGGTTCGTCACGTACAGAGGAGTGCCGAACTTGCGCTGGAAGATGCCCGCCGAGCGGATATGGTCGGAGTGGTCGTGGGAGATGATGAGGGCGTCAACCTGGCGGATGTCGCGGCCGTGATGTGCGAGCCGTTCAGCTGCCGTGGAGCCCGAGATGCCGGCATCGAAGAGCAGCCGGACGCCGCCGGCCTCCACGTAGATACAGTTCCCGTTGCTCCCGGACTGGAGCGAGATGATCCGCATGGAGCCGTCTCCGTCACGCATGGCCCCACTTTACTCCAGACCGTGGCGGGAGACAAGACAATTCATGATAAGGGTTTTTCGGAGATGCAGAGGACGGGAGGGGTGCACGATCAAGGCAAATCGGTCGCACGATGTTCTTTTCTCGATAGACCCGCAGTTCGTGCGCGCCTGGCTGCGGCACCGTGGAGGGTATCAGGATCGTGTCCAGTCGGCAACGGGAGAAAGGGGGAAGCGGGCGTTGTGACGGCTGAGGTCCTTCACCAGTTCGTCTATCTCCGCCTGGGTCAGGTAGCCGTGCTCGACGAAGTACTGGCCGAGCTTCTTCTGGAGCGTCCGCTGATAAGAGAGCAGGATGCGCGCCTGGTAGGACGAAAGGAAGCCGAGCTGAAGAGCTCGCTGGCCGAAGCGGGACGTGAAGCTCCGCAGTCCCAAGATCGCACGGACCTGGTCATCGTTCAGCCAGCCCCAGGATTTCGCGATGACGCCTAGCGGTGGCCGCTGCTTCAGCTGCCACGCAAGGGCGCGGAGCAGCGCATGATAGGGGATGCGGCCTCGGTAATAGAGGAACCGGCCGATCTCGAGGCGCCGCTCCGGCAGAACGCCGCGGTACAGCCAGCCCTGCTCATCGACGCGGAAGCTCCGCGTGGCGGCCGGGGCGGCCGCAGGCCGGGAGCGGGGATTTGACGCGCGACGGAAGGAATGGACGCGCAGTCTATCGCGCCGCTCGCAGTAACGCCGCATGATGTCGTAGGCGTCATTGACCACTCGGAACCGCTCGGCCTGGTGCTTTTGGACGGCAGGATCGTGCGCCGTGAACAGGTCGGGGTGGGTCTCCTTGGCCTTCTTGCGGAACGCGGTCTTGATGGTGTTGGGCTTCAGGGAGAGGAGAAACGACGGAGAAACACAGGTGTCGGGGCCGAAGAGCGCCCTGCAGGCATTCTGGATGTTCGCATCGGGCTGGGCAATCATGGACCCGGTGGTCTCCTCCGCAGGCGTTGCAGTGCCGGCCGGCGTCCGGCGGCCGTGATGCTGATTAGTATGTACATCACTATGCGGGGAATGTCAAGGAATGGATGAGCCTCGACGGAGAAACCCAGATGACGTGAGAGGAGAGACTGCGGATTCGGGGCCATTGCTCCCGAGCGGTCATCTGCGCGTGTCTGTGGTTAGTGGTCCTGGATGGGCCGCGCAGCCTTGGATTTGCCTGCCAGGAATGCCTTGCGGTTGATCTCGAGCACCTTCTTCGGCACGGAGTTCGTGATGGCCTGGTCGACGACCCCTTCCTTAAGCGGAAGGAGGCTGAGCGCCGCGCCGAGCAGCACCAGGTTCACCGCCCGCTTCTCTCCCACTTCGACTGCCGCGTTCGTCGCATCGAAGGGCAATACCCTGGGTGCGTTCTTCTTGATGGTCTCGTGGATATCGGCTGGATACTCTTCTTTGCCGATGGAGACGCCGATGGTGCCGATGGTCCGGGTGTTATAGACAACCGTGCCGGTATCGCGGAGATAGTGCAGGTACCGGGCTGTCTCGAGGGGCTCGAAACCGATCAGGAGGTCGGCATCTCCTTCGGCAATAATGGGCGAGAAGACCTTCTTCCCGAAGCGCACCTGCGACAGTACGCTGCCGCCGCGCTGCGCCATGCCGTGCACCTCGCTCTGCTTTACATCAAGTCCGGCGAGAAGCGCCGCTTCGGCGATGATCTTGCTCGTCAGCAGCACTCCCTGCCCGCCGACCCCTGCAATGAGGATATTGAAGACTTTCATGCAAACCCTTGAACCCATATTTACCACGGAGTCACGGAGACACGGAGAAAACAACACGCCTGCCTCTATCATACCTGCTTGTTTGTCATTCCCGCGAAAGCGGGAATCCAGAAGTCTTACCAAAGTCCCTGGATTCCGGTTCAAGCCCGGAATGACGGCATATTGACCTCATACACTCACTAGAATCTCGCCGCGTCTCAGTGTCTCCGTGGTGAAAGAACTACTTCGCCTCGACGATCGACTTCGTCGCGCAGAGCTGGGCACATACGCCGCAACCGTTGCAGAGGAGCGGATCGACGGCCGCGCAGCCCTTCTTGCCCTCAGCGATGAATGACAGGGCGATACATCCCGCCTTGAGGCACGCCCTGCAGCCGACGCAGGTTGCGCGGTCCACGGTGAGCGCCTTTTTCGAGACGCGGTACCGGAGCACGCAGGGCTGGTTGGAGATAAGGACCGCGGTGCCCGGCGCGGCAAGCTCCTCTTTGATGATCTTCTCCAGGCCCTTGATGTCATAGGCATCGATCTCACGGACGCGTTGCGCGCCGATGACCTTGCAGAGTTTTTCGATGCTGAGCTTCGGTGCCTCCGCGCCCGAGGCCCTGCGGCCCGTGCCGGGGTGCTCCTGGCCGCCGGTCATGCCCGTGGTGTCGTTGTTCATCACCACCACCAGCGCGTCGCCGCCGTTGTAGACCATGTCCATGAGCCCCGTGATGCCCGAGTGCATGAACGTCGAGTCACCGATCACGGCTACGGGTTTCTGCTTAATGCCTTTTAGCGCCAGCCCGCGCGAGATGCCGTGGGCCGCCGAGATGCTGGCGCCCATGCAGATGCAGCTGTGCATGGACGAGAACGGGGGAAGCGCACCCAGCGTGTAGCAACCGATGTCGCCGGACACGAACGGCTTGAGCTTCGCAAGGACCGTATAGAGCCCCCGGTGGGAACAGCCGGGACAGAACGTAGGCGGACGCAGGATAAGGCCGGGGAGCGGCAGCTTGCAGGTAGCCGGGACGCCGCTTACTGCCTCGCGGATGATGCGGGAGGAGAGTTCGCCGCAGGGCGTGAAGACCGCCTTGCCGAAATGGACGGTCATGCCCATGGCCTTCACCTGCTCCTCCACGAACCCGTCGAGCTCCTCTACCACGGCAAGTTTCCTGACCGTTGCGACGAAGTCACGGATCTTCTTTTCCGGCAGCGGATAGGTCATGCCGAGCTTCAGCACCGGAGCATCCGGGAAGGCCTCGCGAACGTACTGATAAGTGATGCCGTTGGTGATGAAGCCGACCTCTCCCGTTCCGCCGACGACCTCGTTCAGCGGCGTGTTCTCTGCGTAGTCCCGGAGCTTCGCGAGACGCTCCTCGACAATAAGGTGGCGCTTCTTCGCGTTCCCCGGAAGCATCACGTACTTGGGGACGTCCGTCGCCAGGTCTCGATCCTTCACCGGAGCCGTAGTACCGGCCTCCACGACGCTCTTGCAGTGCGAGATGCGGGTCGTGGTGCGCAGGATCACCGGAGTGTCGAAGGCCTCGGAGAGCTCAAAGGCGAGCCGTACATAGCTCTTCGCCTCGGCGGAGTCGGTCGGTTCGATGCAGGGAATCTTTGCCATGCGGGCGTAGTGGCGCGTGTCCTGCTCGTTCTGGGAGCTGAACATGCCGGGGTCGTCGGCAGCCATCAGCACGAGACCCGCGTTCACGCCCGTGTACGCCGCGGTCAGGAGGGGGTCCGCAGCAACGTTCAC
>JBAIYC010000314.1:0-1973 GCA_037916085.1 Nitrospirota bacterium
GAGCTGGAACGCGCGCTGGGGGATCACCTCGCCCTCGGATGTCCCGCCGAACACCCGGGCCAGGAGCACATGGTGCTTCCAGGGGAAGTCGATGTACTCATGCCAGTCTGCCGTGTACTTGGTCACCTTAAAATCGCTGCCCAGCGATCGATCAAGCTTCTCATAGCCGATCTCCACGGTCCTGCCGCCCTCGGGGCTGATCGAAAAAGGGTATTGATGGGCGTTGTTGAACAGGTAGCTTGCGCGGCCCGACGCGAAGATGCCTTCCGCAGGGATCGGCCCGCTGTAACCGGGCCAGGGCGGAAGAGAGGTGAGGGCTGATACCTCTTTTCGCCGGTACCCGATGGTCAGGGAGTGCTGGCTCAGGTTTTTGAGCAGGGGAAAAATAAGAGCAACATCGAACGTTCGTTCCCGCTGGACATAGTCCGCGGTTCCGATCCGGTCGGCAAGCAGGGAAGCGAAGGTCATATCGAGATCAGACGCGGCTACCTGCACCGTGGGGTAAAGTCCGTCGTATACATAGGCAAAGGAGTACCATGTGCGGTAGGTCGTGGGGCTGTAGAGTCCGGTGAGGACATAGCTGTGCCGTTCCACGGCGTCCTGGCCGAAGGTAAGAAAACCCCAGAGATCGTTGCTTGCCGCGCTGTAACCGTACCAGGGCAGCCAGAAGCGCGGGGCGAGCGTGGGCAGCGGGTTATAGGGACCAGATCTTGTTTCCACGGGCTTGTCGTTGTAGGTCACGGACGGATAGGAGTTGATGTATGGTTCCGCCGGCGACCAGGATGCCTGCTGCACCGGCTGGAGGTGAATATCATAGCCCCTTGCACTGTAGGATGAGAATGCGATACTCTTGCCGTCGGGAGACGGCGCAGGAGTGAATGCCCCTCCCAGGACATTCGTCACGCGGGATATGTTCCTGGTAGAGAGATCATAGGCGTACAGATTGAAGATGCCCGTTCGGTCCGATGTGAAGTAGATGGTGCTGCCGTCGGCACTCCAGATGGCGCCGCCATCGAACGCACGGTCATGCATCAACTCTTCCTTTTTCCTGCCGAGGCTGTCGAGGATCCAGATGTCCTTGTACCCTCCGGGCTGCCAAACGCCCACAACAATCATGCTCCCGTCAGGACTGAACCGCGGCGTTTCGTACTGGTATGCGCTTTCCTCGCTCAGCCAGGTCACGTCTCGTTCTTGCACGGGGCCGCGCGTGCCCATCGGTGTTTCCGCGGTACCGATGCGTGTTTTGCCGAGCTTGTTTACAACGAAGACGAGTTTTTTCCCGTCCGGTGATGGAGAGGGGTCGCGTGCACGGAGGCCCTTGGTTATGCGGACCTCTTTTCTTCGTTTCAAGTCGAAGAAGTAGACGTCGTTGTAAACATCCGAGTTCCTGACAATATCGTCTTTTGTATAATAGATGCCGCTGCCATCGGGGCTCCAGGCGATGCTCTGGCCGGACGATGTGGAGGAGGTAGTGTTTTCAACAATCTTATGGTCATGCGTGCCGTCAGCGTCCATGAGGTAAATGCCGGGGTACTCATCGGCATTCGAGACAGCGTAGGCGATCCGTCTCCCATCGGGCGAAAAGGCCGGAGCCACGGTATCGTATCCCTTCCTCGTCAGCGCCGTCGATTCCGTAAGGCCCTTTGCGCGGACCTCCTGTTCCTGCTTCTTATACTGTTCTATGAGGCTTTCCTTCCACTCGTACCAGAGGCTGTCGTAGGAGCGATCGAGCACTCGGTACGCGGTGGACTCGACGAGAAACGGCAACGCGCGTCCGCTGTAGACCTCGCTCAATTTTGCAAGCTGTTCCCTTCCATACCGTTCCGCGATATAGCGGGTAAAGGACCCGCCGAAAAGGTACGGCACCTGTCCGGAAGGCCAGGAATCGGGAAAGACCGACATCTTGTCCAGAGTGGGGAAGGGGCCTTCCAGGGACGCCATGCGGAGAATCATGTCGGCCCCGGGCGAGCGGC
>JBAIYC010000315.1:0-5893 GCA_037916085.1 Nitrospirota bacterium
ACAACTACTCAGGCCTGGGCCTCGGGTCGATCTGGAAGGGCAACCGCGCTTCCGATGCGCCGGTCCTGACCGTGTACCGCCATTTTGACAGCGCTTCCGTGCACAAGGGGGTGCTCGGGAGCCTGCCCAAAACGATGTGGGTCATCGACTACCCGCTGCTCGAGCGCATCTATTATTCGCTTGTCGCCGGCTTCGACGTCTACGGCACCGCAGGCCACCAGCTGGCCATCCGTCTCTATATGGACAGGCTTCGCATCGAGGGGGAGAGCTACCTGCTGGACTTCCTGCCGCCCGAGAAGCGGGAGGGGCTCATGCAGTCCTGGTACGGGGACGTGGAGCTGAAGAAGATCGATTACTATCCGTCGGCCCTGCCCGCCGGGATCCCCTTCGTCTCCGACGATCCGAAGCGGGAGTTCATCGAGAAGGTCGTAAAGGAGCGAGTGCTGCCTGCGGCGAAGATCGCCTTCGATCCGCTCAACTATCTCCCGGCGGGGGCCGACTACCCGTCCCTTCCGGATCGGTACGGGACCGGGACAGACTACCTGCAGGGATTCCGGGCTGTCGCCAGGCCCGGCACGCCGTTCTTCTCCATCGTCAACGACACCAATGCAAATCTCGCCTACCTTCGCATCCGCCGGAAGAGCGGAAAGGACATCGCGGCCTCCATCGTGATCAACCGGTGGCATGACAATGTGGCCTACATGTTCGGCGAGGGCGGAAGGCTCGATGCATCTAAGGACGACGCAGATTTCATCCCGGGCCTCCTGGGCTCCTACCCCAACTACTTCTTCGACGTGCGGGAGGAGGACCTGCGCGACTTTCTCGACCTGCTCGCACATTTCGATAAGGGCCCGAAGGACCTCGAACGTCTGGCACGATACGGCGTGAACCGGGCGGACGAACGGTTCTGGGAGACCTACGACTGGTTCCAGAAGCGGTTCCTGGAGGACGAACCGGTGCACGGAGGGCTCCTGGACCTGAACCGGTACTTCCATGCCGCGAAGTAGAAAGGCGGGGCGACAAATGTCCTCTGGCCCCGATAGGAAGGCGCACCGGAACTCTGTCGCCGCTGCTGCAGTTATCTTTGCGCTCCTGTGCTGCGGGCGCGGTACCGCCGCTGAGCCGGTGACGTCTCCGACCGGCACGGCCGATGCGCAGGAACCCTCGGCGGTCGAGGAGAGGCTCCGGAGCGAGCGGACGACGCGGGAGAACAGCTTCGTGCTGACGCCGCATCGCCCCAACTATATCCTTCCGCTCACGTACAACGCGAGCGTGAACAGGGCGCCCTACGGGGCTGAAGGCGACCGGCTTGAGCCGGTAGAGGTCAAGTTCCAGATCAGCTTCAAGGCCGCAGTTGCCGAGAACCTTTTCGGGAAGAACGGCGACCTCTATGTCGCCTATACCCAGCTTTCATTGTGGCAGGCGTACAATCACGCTATCTCCTCGCCCTTCCGCGAAACGAACTATGAACCTGAGGCCTTCCTGAGCTTCGATACCGATGTCCCTGTGCTCGGCCTCCGCAACCGTGTGCTTGCGATCGGCGTGGACCACCAGTCCAACGGCCAGTCGGGGTCGCTCTCACGCAGCTGGAACCGCGCTTACCTGGAGTTCGTGCTGGACCGCGGCCAGTTCGCGCTGTCCATCAAACCATGGTACCGCTTCCGGGAGTCCGCGGCGACCGACGACAACCCGGACATTGGCAGATTCATGGGGCCGGGCGAAGTGCGGATCTTCTATGAATGGAAGAAATATGTCGTGGCACTCATGGTGCGGAACAACCTCCGGCCCGGCGACCAGAAGGGGGCCGAGCAGCTCGAGTTCAGCTTCCCGCTCACCAAGAGGTTCAAGGGGTACTTCCAGTATTTCTACGGCTACGGCGAGACGCTCATCGACTACAACGCCCGCACGAACCGGGTCGGCATCGGGATCCTGTTGACGGACTGGCTATGAGCGGGGCAGTGACACGCTATTGGACCGCTATGCGATCCCTTTCTCGTGCCCCCTGTCCGCCGGAGGGATGGATGAAGCGGAGCATTACGGTGATCGGTATCCACCTTTTCGTCGCCGCAGCGACGGTGTGTGGCCTCTGCGCTGCCGGTCATGCAGCCGCAGGGGCGTCCCCGGTCGCGGGCAGCGAGGTTGCATCCTTCGGGGGTGAGTCCTTCGATGGCCGCCTGTTTGCACCTTACGGCACCGGCATGACGTTCGCCTCCAAACAGGAGGGAAACGTGCTTCCGCAAGACACGGCTCCGAAGCCGGACAGCACCCTGTCCACGGGAACGACAAGTACGGGCGGGGGCCTGCTGAACTGGGCTTATGATTCCTTCATAGACGGCGCAAGCATCACGTTGGGATACGGCATACGTCGGTCGAGCTTCACTTTTCAGAGGAAGAGCGACGGCGCGACCGGCACGATCGTGGACCGCGACTATCCGGCGTATTTCCTGATCTACTCCACGAAGCCATCGTTCTTTGAGAACTCCCGCTTCGGCTATACGTTCATGGTAAAGCTGTCGACCTTTGACATGGAGCAGCAGGTCGCATCCGGCGCCTTAATCGGGGGCACTCCCGTGGATGTCCATACGGACCTCGAAGGGATCATCGGGTATGCGGTCCCTGCGCTCTACTACCAGTGGGGGGAACATCGTGCCACCGGGACCTTCCTGAGGACCGGCGCCGGCCTTGGCCTTGCCACCACGACCTACAGCGGAACGATCGAGCTGCGGTCTCCCTCTGGCTCGGAACAGGTCAGTGTACGGGACCAGTCCTTTTCCCTCCACCTTGCCTGGACCGTCTTCCTCGAAGCCAAGTGGCGACATTGGGGAGGCTATCTCAGCGTCATGCGCGCTCAACTTCCGGGGGACACCTACGACACGGTCTTCGAAGATGTGTCACTCTATCTGGGCTACCAGTTCTTCTTTTGACCGGATCGACAGCTATGAACTAAGGATGGTTTCCTTGATAACCGGCATGTTCTATGCTATGTTTGAACTACAACCGGGCCGATCGGGTCCGGTCTTTTCCGTTCTCCACCTCAATAGCAAAAGCTTGTTCGTGCAGGTCCGCTTCCGACCAGGAGGACTGCTCCTGGCGGGGTGCCCGGCGCTGCCGCCATTGTGTGACCGGATGTTCCTGATGGCAAGGCCATCTATCCAACGACATGAGGAGGACATGGTCATGAAGAGAAGTCTCGGTGTCGGTCTTGTGGTCCTCGCGACGGTACTCATCGCGAGCGGGTGTGTCAGCAGTGGAACCTTCAAGAAGATGGAAGCGCAGAAGAATGGTGAGATCGCGGCACTCCAGAAGGAAAAGGGCGCGCTCACGCAGCAGAAGGGCGACCTGGAGAAGGACAACGCCGGGTTGAAGCAGCAGATATCGTCGCTGGAACAGCAGAAGACGTCGGCAGAGCAGCAGGTCGGAACGCTGGAACAGCAGAAGGCCAACCTCATTGCATCCAATCAGCAGCAGCAGAAGCAGTATGAGTCGCTGGTGCAGGGCCTGTCCAAGGAAGTGGAGAAAGGCCAGCTCCAGGTGAAGCAGTACAAGAACATGCTTGCCGTGGACCTTGCCGAGCAGATCTTCTTCGATTCCGGCAAGGCGACGCTCAAGAAGGGCGGCAAGGAAGTATTGAAGAAGGTCGGCGATGCGCTGAAGGGCTACAATGACAAGATCATCCGGGTCGTGGGCCACACGGACAACGTGCCTGTGGCCAAGTCCCTGCAGGCGACCTTCCCGACGAACTGGGATCTCTCCGTCGCCCGGGCTACCAACGTCGTCCGCTATCTTCAGGAGGTCGGCGTCCCGCCCGAGCGGATGATTCCCTCCGGGAGAGGCGAGTATGATCCCGTTGCGCCGAACGATACGCCGGAGGGGCGCCAGAAGAACCGCCGGATAGAGATCATGTTGATCGACAAGAACCTTGTCACCGAAATGACCAGGACAGGTAACTAGGTCCTCCCGGGTCCTCCGGCTTCTGCCGGAGGACCCGGCGTATTGACGGAGGTCAGTCTAATGAGGAAGATCCTCGCAGGAATGCTGGTGTTGGCCGGAGCTTTGTTGCTGGCAGGGGGCTGTACGACGACCCGGCCGCAGTGGCCGGCCATTAGCCAGGCTCCAACCGATGTGCATATCCAGGGGCGGTGGGTCTGGGCGGAACTGATCGCCGACAATGTTGAAAAGGAGAAGGCCTTCTACCGTGACGTCTTCGGGTGGCAGTTCGAAAGCCGGGGGACGGGCACGCGCGTCTACACTCTTATCCGCGCGGACGGCAGGCCGATCGCCGGGATCGTCCACTATGCAAAACCTGCCGGCGCCGAGCGTTCCGCAAAATGGATCCCGCTCATGTCCGTGCCCGACGCGTCCCGCGCTGCCGACCAGGCCGCCGCCTCCGGCGGCAAGGTGATCGTGAAGCCAAAGGAACTTCCGGGACGGGGCGAGGCATCGGTCCTCGCGGATCCCGAAGGAGCGGTCTTCGGCGTTCTTCACAGCGCCACCGGCGATCCGCTCGATGAATTCCCGTCTCCCGATACCTGGTTCTGGATGGAACTCTGGGCGAAGGACGCTTCCGCGATGGCGGATTTCTACCGTCCCATCGGCGCCTATACCGTGGCCCGCCGGGAAGGGCCGGGGGACCGGACCGAAGTGCATCTCACGGCAGGCGGGTATCCGCGGGCCGGCATCGTGCAGGTGCTGCGCAAGGACCTTCCCACCACCTGGCTGCCCTATGTGCGCGTGAAGAACATCCGTAAGACCGTGGCCGCTGTCGAACAGGCGGGCGGGCAGGTCGTGATCGAACCGAATCCGAAGATCCGAAAGGGCAAGGTGGCGGTGTTCCTCGATCCTCTCGGGGCGGCCATCGCGGCGGCGGAATGGGCTGACGAGAACGAAGAGGAGGGCAAGCCATGAAACCACGTGCTGATGCGTTCACGCTTGCCGGTTTGCTCCTTCTGTCGGCAATGACCCTCTTCGCCTCCGGTTGCGCCACTGACGGCGGCTCGGCACAGGTCAGCGCATCCTACTACGGGTATTACGGCGGATACCCGGGAGGCTACTACGGGGCTCCCTATCCGTACTACGGGGGCAGCGTGATCGTAGCTCCGCCGCCCGGCGGAAGGCCGCCCGTGCCGCCGGGAGGGCAGCCGCCAAGACCGACACCACCGCCGCAGGTCCAGCCACTTCCTTCTCGGCCGATGCCGGCGCCTGCTCCGCGGCCGATGCCGGCACGCGGAGGCGGAGGTCGACGCTGAACGAGCGCGATCGCTGCCGCTCCGAAGTCTCCCCGGAGGACATCCGATAATGAGAAGAGATGCCATGCCAGGCTGTAGCGTACAACAACGGATCGGGCGGCGTTCTCTGCTGCTCTGGTTGGTCTGCGGTGCGGTCTTGTTCCTCGGCACGTTCTGGTCCCTCGAGGCACGTGCCCTCGACGAGGGATGGCCTCGTCAGAAAGTGCAGGACGGCAACACGCTTGTCTACTATCAGCCTCAGCTGGACAGCTGGAAGGACCAGAAGGTGCTGAAAGCACGCGTTGCAGTGGAGGTCACGCTTCAGGGTCAGAAACAGCCGATCGCCGGCGCGGTCTGGATCACGGCGGATACCGAGACCGACCTCGAGAGCAGGACCGTCACCCTCGACGACATCAAGGTCGAGAAGATGAGCTTCGCGGTGGTCGACCAGGCTCTTTCGAAATCGGCGGAAAAGGCAGTGGACGCCATGATAAGCCGCAAACCGCTGGTCGTCGCTCTCGACCGCATCCTTGCCGGGCTGAGACAGACGGAACTGACCGAAGCAAAGAACGTCGAGCTCAAGAACGACCCGCCGCGGATCATCGTCGCCTTCGAGCCCGCGCGGCTCCTGATCTTCGACGGCGAGCCCGTGTTCGCCAAGATCGAGG
>JBAIYC010000316.1:0-3988 GCA_037916085.1 Nitrospirota bacterium
CGTCTTTCCCAATTGATGGTCCAGGCCGGCCTTGGCGCCGGTGACACACCGAAGCTGCCTACGGGCTACAGGGCCCTGGGTGTCGGCAAGGGTGCGCAGTGCATGATCTGCCATAACATCCGTGAAGGCGGCATCGGCACAACGGGCTCAAACGGCCAGCTGGTGAAGGATCCTTCCGGATTCGGCGGATCCTACCTGCATGAGGACAACGACCCCGTGTTCGGTCTCGGTCCTATCGGCGCGGTCAGCCTGCCGTCGCTCACCTATTCGACAGGCTATGCCAGCCCGCACGACTTTGCCCAAGCCGACGTCCTGATGGGCCACAACGCCTACTTTATGGGCGGAAGCGGCGGCGACAATTCCATCTACCGGTCGCCCCATGCGTCCATCGTTGATACGTGCGTGAACTGCCACATGAGGAAGACGCCTCCGCCGGCGGAGCTGAGCAATGCCTACGGCGGTACGAACCATACGTTCAAAGCAGACCTGGGTATCTGCACGGACTGCCACGGCGTCGACCCGGGTCTCGGCCTGAAGCTCCAGGCTGACACGCAGGCGATGCTCGACCAGGTGTCGGACAATCTCGGGCGGTACATAAAGACGCAGGCAACCGGCACGCTCCTGAGCATTGTCACCAGTGCGGGGACGACGACGCTTTCCACGGCGATCCCGTTCAGCGGCAATATCTACTCGATCTCGCCGGCGAAATCGACCAGCACGGGTGCTCAGAGCGTCACGGGATGGGACATCACGCTTAAGACACCGTCCGGATTGACCGTGCCGGCAATCACATCAACATCGACCACCACGGTCGGGATCCAGGTCTACGGATCGACGCAACCGGTCGATTATGTGGCTGCCATGGTCACGACCTCGGGCAGCGGGGCTCCCGGCCTGATCACGATCGCGAACCTGAACGTGCGGTTCCTCGTGCCCCTGCCACTCGACCGCACCAACGATTTCGTCCTGAACAAATCCATCTGGAACTACCAGCTGATCCAGAGGGACTACAGCCTGGGCGTGCACAACCCGACGTTCATCAGGAATGTGCTCACCGAGACCAACGATGCCCTTTTACAGGAACACTAACGCTCCTGGGAGATCCAATCCGTGACCTGCGTCCGGCGGCCATTTGTTGAACCGCCGGATGCAGGGAACTAAGGAGGCATCAGTCTCACCTATGATGGAAAAGATCGGCATCCTGGCACTGGGTTTCGCACTGCTGCTTGTTCCAGCGGCATGTAGCAAAGCGAACAAGGGCGGGCAAAGCACATCGAGGGTCCTCGCCAGGGTGAACGGTGTCCCCATTACAAGCGATGAAGTCGTCCAGCGAATGGGCGGTCACGACCGGCTGCTGAACACACCCCTGAAAGACCGCGTGCTGGATGACCTCATCACCGATGAGCTTCTCTATCAGAACGGCGTCAAGCTTGGCCTCGACAGGGACGCAAAGTTCCAGGGTATGGTCCGGCTCATGGAACTGAAGGTCATCGAGTTCAAACGGGCTGAGTTGGCTCGTCGCGTGAGGGATACGCAGATCGCCGCAAAGGTCAACGTGACCGAGCAGGAGGTAAAGGAGTTCTACGACAGGAACGCGGAGAACATCGGCACGGACCTGCACATCGGACTTCTCCACTTTGACACCGCCGATGAGGCCAATACCGCGCTCTCCCAGATCCGCAGCGGGAAGACCAGCTTTGAACGGATCGGTGCCGATAGGTTCGCTCATGTTCCCAAGGGGAGCAGGCAGACCTGGGACCTGGGATTCATGCACTGGAACCAGATAGCGCCGGACCTGCTGGACGTTGTGTACGGTCTCCAGAAGGGCCAGGTGAGCGACGTTCTCGACCGGTCGCCGAACGGCAGCTTCCTGATCAAGGTCATGGACAGGAAGAAGAATCCCAACGCGGGTCTTGCAGACATGCGCACAGCGATCGAAAGCCGGCTGCAGGCGAAGAAGACGAAAGATGCCTATGATCGGTATGTCCAGCAGCTGAGGAGCAGTGCCTCAGTCAAGAAGGAGTAGACGCTGACGGGCGGCGGGCATCACCGGCGGAGAACCAGGACCGACAAGGAACAACGATTACACGACTACGAAAGGAGGGAATGACTTGAAGACCACTGGAGCGAAACTGTGGAAGAAGGTCAGGGGATCTGCGGTGTGTCTCGGTACGGCCGCGGCGCTGTTGCTGCCGTCGATGCCGTCGATTGCTGTCGCGGCATCACTGACCGGCAACTCGAACACTTATGTGCTTTCGCGGCAGACAGCCGACGATACCAACCTTCTGCCCCTGTATGAGTACCTTGACTTTGCCGTGCAGGACCTGGGAACGGAATCCCTGTCCGCCCATTTCGGCGGCTGGTTGGGGTTCGACCTGAACAACAACAGCTCGTTCGGCAACGGCGAGAAGACGGGGAACGATCTGCAGTACGGGTACCTGAGCTACCGCGCAAAGGCGAACAATGCCGTCGTGAACCTCGGCCGGGTCATGGTGTTCGAGGGAGTTGCCGCGGAGCGGGTGGACGGCATCTATGCTCGGACCGATATCAAGGGCGGATTCGGCATCTCGGTCTTCGGCGGCGCCCCTGTGGAAACCGGGAACCCCGATCTGCCGGGCAATAATGTCATCTACGGCGCGCGGATCTCGCACCAGAACGCCGGCACCTATGCCATCGGTCTTTCTTACCTGAAGGAGGACAAGGACAGTAACACCTTCCGGGAGGAGGAGGGTGTGGACCTGTGGTTCAAGCCGATGAACAAGGTTGAAGTGATGGGACGGTCCTCGTACAACGCTGAAACCAAGGGCTGGATGGAACACTCCTACTATCTCATCCTCGGTCCCTTTGACAAGCTGCGGTTCAATACAGAAGCTTCCTGGATCAATTATGCGGATTATTTCCAGGGGGCGACTTCCAGCGTTTTCCAGTTCCAGCCCGGCGGGCCCATCGACCCCAATGAGAAGGTCAATATCCTCGGAGAGGAGGTATTTTACACGATCAACAACAACTGGGCCGCATCGGTGGACTACAAGATCTATGACTATACGATCGCGGGCAATGCCAGCTACTACGGGGCCAAGGTGACCTATAGCAAGCCCAAGGTGTATAATGCCGGTGCTTCGGTCCACAGGATGGACGGGGAGACCGACAGGCTCAAGTACGACGAATACCGGGTCTATGCCTCGATGAAGATGATGGAGAAGCTCGTCTTGAGCATCGATCTTTTCGACGTGAAGTACAAAGAGGCGATCAATAACGTGACCAATGCCTATTCGGCATCTGTCGATGCGAGCTATGAACTGATGGAACGTTTGAAGCTGGGCGTCGATGTCGAATACTCGAAGAACCCGGACTTCGACAAAGAGGTCAGGTTGCTTGCGAAAGTGAGTTACGGTTTTGAGCTTGGGGGAGGAGCGACCAAGCCGAAGGAGGGCAAATAGATGAGAACGCAAACGATCAGGTTCGCGGCGCTGCTGCTCATCCCGGTGCTTGCTGCGGCGTTCCTTCTGTCCTCGGTCGCGGCGGCAGCGGAGATGAAACATCCGGTGGAGGTCGAGGCCCCTGCCATCTGCAGTCAGTGCCATGAGGACTGGCGGGCGTCCCTGGACCATACCCCGGAATTCGGAAAGCTGCGGCATAAGTTCCAGGCGTACCAGAACAAGCAGGCCTGCGGGATCTGCCATGTGGAATCGTTCTGCTCCGATTGCCATGCGCACAAGGAATTCCTGAAGCCCAGCGACAAGTTCAAGGACGAGCCGCAGCGGGATCTTCCGCACCGGGGGGACTATATCAATCAGCACAAGATCGACGGCAAGATCAATCCTGCATCCTGCATGAGATGTCATGGCCGTCAGAACAACGAGAGGTGCCAAGCATGTCACCGATAATGACGATAGGGAGGTCAGGCTTTCTGCTTCTCATCGGCCTTGTCGTATTGGCGGGATGCGGCACGGCGAACAACAATGCGCCGCTTGACTCAGATTCCGGC
>JBAIYC010000317.1:0-2382 GCA_037916085.1 Nitrospirota bacterium
TCCGCGCGACCTCTCCGATCGAGGCGGCCATTTCGATGACCGACGACGACGTCCGCTCCGACGTCTTGTTGAGGTCCTCTACGTTTCCCCCGATTTCCCGGAGCGAAAAATGCATCTCATTGACCGACGAGGCCGCCTCCTCGACGGACTCGGTCTGTATTTTGCTCCCCTCGGCGATATTGGCGGACATCTCGGTGACTTCCCGTCTGACCGCCTCGGTCTTGTCTGCGGCGTTTCGTACGCTGCCGATCATGTTCTTGAGCCCCATGATCATCCGGTTCAGGCCCCGGCCCAGCATCCCGATCTCGTCCATGGAACTCACGCGGACGCTTTGGGAGAGATCGCCGGCTGAGATATTGATTGCCACCGCCGTGGCTTCCTTCGCGGGTACGACGATCATCTTCCTGGCCATGAAGTAAATCATGACGGCCATGGCCGTGATGATCAGCACGCTGGTCCCCGCGAGCATCAGGACGATATCGCGGATTTCTTTCCGCATCATCCCCCGGGAGAAACCCATGGTGACCGAACCAAGCCGCGTGCTCCCGATCCTGACGTCGGTCTGCACCTCGATCGCGTCGAGCGCCTTCTGCGCGTCCCGGGCCAGAGCGGCCATCTCATCGGTTTTTTGGCGCTCCAGAAAGGATCTTACTTCCGGACGGGTTCTGTTGAAACTGACATAGGCATTGTTCAGGATGACGTTTCCCGGATCCTTCACATAGGTATACAACATGTCCTGGGATTTGACCGCTTCCGTCACAAGCCCGTCGAGCGCCAGGAAGTCCTTATGCATGAGCGGATCAGTCCCCGCCCTTCCCAGAAACTGACCCATTTCCGTCCCGCGCATCTCCAGGGCCCGCTCCTGTGCCTCGGCCATCATACGCGCAACAAAGATCGTCCCAACCGCCATGAGAACGGTAATGATGCCGGTCATCATCAGCGTCAGCTTGAGGCCCACGCGGGCGCTGATTTGGTCCGTTACCGCCCTTTTCACCCGCTCTCGAAAAAGCATCCTGATTTGCTCCCGCCGTGAGCCGGGCGGATTCATGCCCGGCCCTTCGAACAGCTCATCATGAGCCGCTTACGCCATCTTTTCCATTGCCGTTCTGATGACGTCATAATCACCGTCTTCCGCCGCCATAAAGCCTGTGTAATCGGGGTCGATCAGGGAAAGCACGTGCGCCCCTTCCCTGCTGTTCCGGTCCAGTGCCAGGAGCGCTTGTTTGATCGCGTCAGCTGTCGTCTTGTCCAGATCCTTTGAAACGCAGATGTTGAACTCCGGTATTTCCACCGAGGTCTTGATGACCGACAGACCGCGATTCGCGAATGCCTTGGCTGTTGATTCGCGAAGCCCGCCGGCGTCAAAGTCCCCGTCCAGCACGGCCTTCGCCACATCATCGTGATGACCAAGGAACGCATGGCTCTTGAGATCATCGATGCTGATGCCCGCCTCGGCCAGCATGAAGCGCGGAATCAGGTAGCTCGTCGTTGACATCCTGTCCCCGAAGGCAAACGTCTTGCCTTTCAGCTCCTCCAGGCGGACCATGCCGCCGTCTTTTCGCGTTGCAATGACGGCATGCATCGACGGTATGCCGTTGCGAAGGGCCTTCACGAGAAGGACGGCGTCGCATGCCTTCCGGGCCTCGATATACGTCGTCGGAGTCAGGAATGCGAGATCCGTTGCCCCTTCGGCGAGATCACGGATTGTTTTTGCGAAATCAATGGCAACGGACAGCTCGAAACGTCTGCCGGTCTTCTTTCCCAGGTACTCCGTGAGCGGTGAGAACTTGCGATGCATTTCGGCAGGCGATTCGAGGGGGATCACGCCCATCAGCAGGGTGCCGCCTGAAACCGTCCGGCGTCCCTTCCGGACCGTCATCGAGATGCTTTCCTGTCTCAGCAGGGCCGCCTGCTCTCCCAG
The DNA here is from genome assembly GCA_037916085.1 of Nitrospirota bacterium. Taxonomy (GTDB): domain Bacteria; phylum Nitrospirota; class UBA9217; order UBA9217; family UBA9217; genus JAKAHZ01. Next base: position 1,922 of record JBAIYC010000317.1, read on the forward strand.
GGTCTTGATGGCAGCAGCCATACCTTCCATTCGCTTCATGTTTTCGCGCGGGAGGTTCTGGATCCGCTCCGTTGCCGCGAGAATCTGCTGAATGGCCTGACGCTGCTCCCGTGTCCCGGCGGCGATCTTCCCGGACCGTGCAGTCACATTGTCTGCCGCTTCGGCGATCTGCCTGCCGCCGCGCCCCTGCTCGGTCATGGCGATCGCCACACGCCGCGAGATGTCCCGCATCTCCTCTGCAGCATGCAGAATCATCTCCGTGCCCTTGCTCTGGGCCTGGGTCGCGCCGGCGATCTGGGTCATCATCTCCCTGACATTGGCAATGGCTTCGCTGACCTGCCGGATTCCCCGGGCCTGCTCGGTCATGGCGCGTTCGATCATGGTGGCCATTTCCGCCGAACGGTTGGAGCTGTCCAGAATGGTGTCGAGCGCGTCGTTGGCCTCGCGGGACCGGCGAACGC
>JBAIYC010000318.1:0-4608 GCA_037916085.1 Nitrospirota bacterium
TGACCGCTCTGTCCGGCGTCGTCGGGGCCGTCCTGGGAGGGTGGGCGGCGGACCGCTGGGGCTATGTCGCGATACCGGTCCTGGGGATCATCGGCGTCACTGCCGGTTTCCTCGTGCTGGTCGGCAGGCGATTCAGTGCAGTGCCGGAAATCGGAGAGCATCAGGAGGTCCGTCCATGAAAGCAGTGGCTCTTACCCCCGGTACAAGAACGATCAGGCTGATCGATCGTCCCGAACCGGCCGTTCTGTCGCCTGATGACGTGAAGGTGCGCATCCTGCGCGTCGGCATCTGCGGCACGGACCGTGAAGAGGCGTCAGGCGGACGGGCAATGGCGCCAACGGGCAGGAACGAACTCGTGATCGGGCATGAGATGTTCGGCCAGGTCGTCGAGACCGGGAGGTCGGTCACGCGCGTCAAGCCTGGAGACCTCGCAGTGTTCACAGTGCGCCGGGGCTGCGGCGCATGCCTGCCCTGCCTCATGAACCGCTCCGACATGTGCCTGACCGGAAACTTTTACGAACGGGGCATCTGGGGCATGGACGGGTACCAGACCGAATTCGCCGTGGACAAGGAGCAGTACATCGTCCGCGTTCCCGATGAGCTGGAGCCCGTGGGCGTCCTGGCGGAGCCGCTCTCGGTGGCGGAAAAGGCCATCGACGAAGCGGTCCGCGTCCAAGCGGCACGCCTGCCTGAGGCTGCCGCGGCGCCCGACTGGCTTCGCGGGCGTCGCTGCCTTGTCGCGGGCCTCGGCCCCATCGGGCTTCTGGCAGCCCTGGCACTCCGCCTTCGCGGCGCGGACGTCTACGGCCTTGACGTCGTGGACGAGTCGAGCGCCCGGCCGCAGTGGCTCGCCGCGATTGGCGGGATCTACGTGGACGGCCGGAAGGTCCCGCCTGGCAGGGTGGAGCGCGAGCTGGGCCGGATGGACCTCATCTTCGAGGCGACGGGCGTCGCCGCGCTCGAGTTCAACTTGCTCGACGCGCTCGGCAGGAACGGCGTCTATGTGCTCACGGGCATTCCCGGCGGGGACCGGCCGCTCCAGCTCGACGGCGCGGAGCTGGTGCGGCGGCTCGTTCTGGGGAACCAGGTGATGATCGGCAGCGTGAATGCCTCGCGCGACCATTTCCAGATGTCCGTCGACGATCTTGTCCATGGGCGGCTTGCCTGGGGAGACGAAGTGGCGCGCCTCGTTTCCCATCGCCGTCCCTACGACGAGTTCGAGAAGGCATTGACGCAGCATGAGGATGACGAGATCAAGGTCGTACTGGAATGGTCTTCCGCGACAACGTAACCGTCCCTGAATGAGACGAAGGATCGCTTATGGCTGAAAAGCATGCCTATGCTCCCGGCTGGCCCGGGATCCCGCCCACGTGGACCTCGAGCGCGAAGGACGGGGTCGGGACGTCGCTCAACCCTGCGAGCCCCGTCTGGTTCACGCTGAGCCACGGCATCGTGAACGAGGTCTACTACCCCCGGGTGGACCAGGCGTGCACCCGCGACATGGGCATGCTGGTCACGGACGGCGCGGACTACTTCTCCGATGAGAAACGGTCCGGCCGTCATTCCATTGTTCAGCTCGTACCGGGTGTGCCCGCCTATCATATAGACAACAGGAGCGGGGACGGCCGCTACCGGATCGAGAAGCAGGTGCTGACCGACCCTTGGCGGGAGGTCCTGCTGCAGAGAACGAAATTCGTCCCTCTCGAGGGACCGAGCGAGGGCTATCATCTCTACGTGCTGCTCGCCCCGCACATCGCGAATGCAGGATGGGGGAATAACGGCTGGGTCGGCGAGTACAAGGGAACGCCGATGCTCTTCGCCGAACGGCAGGGGATCACTCTTGCGCTCGCTTGTTCGACGGGATGGACCGGCCGGTCCGTGGGCTTCGTGGGAACGTCCGATGGGTGGCAGGACCTGGCACAGCACAAACGGATGACCTGGCAGTATGACCGCGCGGAGAACGGGAACATCGCGCTTCTGGGAGAGATCGACCTCAGGCAGGGAACGGAGTTCGTCCTTGCGCTCGGCTTCGGAAAGAACGCGGCCGAAGCAGGGAACCGGGCCCTGGCGAGCCTGTCCGACGGGTTCGAACGGGCACAGAAGGACTACGTCGCCGAGTGGCAGGCGTGGCAAGAGAAGCTCCTTCCCCTCGGCGAACGGGAACGGGGACGCGATCTTTACCGGAGCAGCACTGCCGTCATGCGGACGCACGAGGCCAAGAACTTTCCCGGAGGACTGATCGCGAGCCTTTCCGTGCCCTGGGGGTTCGCCAAGAGCGACGACGACCTGGGCGGGTACCATCTTGCCTGGCCCCGCGATCTGGTCGAGACCGCATCGGGGCTTCTCGCCGCAGGGGCGCACGAGAGCGCGCGGCGGGTGCTCCACTATCTCCAGTCCACGCAGGAGCCCGACGGCCACTGGCCCCAGAACATGTGGCTTGACGGCACGCCCTATTGGACCGGCATCCAGATGGATGAGACGGCGCTGCCGATCATGCTCGTCGATCTTGCGTGGCGTGAACGCGCGCTCGATCAGGAGGAGCTTTTGCGGCTGTGGCCCATGGTGAAGCGGGCAGCGTCTTTCCTCGTCCGGAACGGTCCGGTGACGCAGCAGGACCGGTGGGAGGAGGACCCGGGCTACTCTCCCTTCACGCTCGCGGCGGAGATCGCTGCCCTGCTCTGCGCCGCCGATCTGGCGGAGCTCGGTCCTGAGCCGGGCCTTGCGGCCTATCTGCGGGAGACCGCGGACTTCTGGAACAGCAGCATCGAGCAGTGGATCTATGTGAAAGCGACTGACCTTGCGAAGAAGGCGGGCGTCGACGGCTACTATGTCAGGATCGCGCCGCCCGAGGTCTCCGATGCGTCATCGCCGGCCGGAGGGTTCGTGACGATCAAGAACAGGCCGCCGGGCGAGAGCAGCCTGCCCTCGTCGGAGATCGTGAGCCCCGACGCCCTTGCGCTCGTTCGCTTCGGCCTCCGGACAGCCGACGATCCCCGGATCGTGAGCACGGTCCGTGTCATTGATACGCTGCTCAGGGTCGATATGCCCTACGGTCCGCTCTGGCGCCGGTACAACGACGACGGGTACGGCGAGCATGCCGACGGCGCTGCCTTTGACGGAACAGGGACCGGGCGGGCCTGGCCCCTGATCGCAGGCGAGCGGGCGCACTATGAGCTTGCTGCGGGCCGGAGAGGCGAGGCGGAGAAGCTGCTCAAGGCGCTCGAGGGTGCGGCAAACAGCGGCGGACTGATCCCCGAGCAGATTTGGGATGCGGCGGACATCCCGGAACGGGAGCTCTTCTTCGGCAGGCCGGCGGGCTCCGCCATGCCGCTGGTCTGGGCCCATGCGGAACAGGTGAAGCTCCGGCGGTCCCTGCGCGACGGCCGGGTGTTCGATACGCCGCCCCAGACCGTCCGGCGCTACCAGGTGGACAAAACCGGGTCGCCTCATGCCGTCTGGCGGTTCAATCAGAAGTGCCGGACCATCCTAGAGGGCAGAACGCTTCGCCTGGAGGTGCTGGCGCCAGCCATGGTTCACTGGAGTACCGACGGGTGGGGCACGGTCCACGACACGTCCACGCGGGATACCGGGCTCGGGATCCACCTCGCCGACCTGGTGACAGACAGGCTTCCCGCAGGGGCGGCGATCCTCTTCTCGATCTACTGGGTCACGACGGAGAAATGGGAAGGAACGGACTTTTCCGTCTCGGTCGCAGCGGGCTGAGGGTGTTCCTCTCCGCTGCCGGTTGACAAGCATGGTGGAATGGACAAAGATATGATCAGGGAGAGGGAACGGGCACAAGAGGGTGAGAAACATGGACAAGAAGTCGCTGGAAGTGCTCAGCAGGGAGATCGGGCAGTACCGGCAAGCGCTGCGGTATTTTGCGGGAGCCTGCGACTGGGAATCCTTCAGGTCAAAGGCGGCACAGTTGTTCGAATATCTTGAATCCGCGACAGCAACCCTGCTCGAAAAAAGATATCATCTGACGGTCGCTTTTGCTCTGCTCCTCCTGGCGGCAGGGATTCTTCTCTTCATCGCCCTCGGGCGTACGAACGTGCTTTTTTTCGCAAGGTACCGGGAGGCTATCGCACTTGTCATGCTGGCGATCTACGCTTTTGAACTCCTTCTCCTTTTGGAGCTCCGGTTGTACCTCAGCATTCGGGCGTCACAGCAGAAGAAGAGGGAGGACCGTTTCATCAAGAACATCGAGGGCAAGGCGAGGGCAGGTCTCGGAAGGGATGCGTGCCCGAGATCGGCATAGGGGTTTGCGCCACGCGGACGACCTCTCACGGGCGGTGACCGGCCTTCATGCCGGGTCATCCTCCTTTCTCATGGCGGCAGACATCTGTCACTTGCCGCCTTACAGAAGGGTGTGGGCAAACTTATCTGATTTCCGTCGACTCCGCCATCAGCGGTGGTGACAAGACGTATCGTACTTATTCTGAGCAAGCGAAGGAGCCGTCATGCCACTGCAGGGGCCAATGTTCCGCGACAAGCCGGTGTACCGTCTCTATGACGGAGGAGGAAGGGAGATAGCGTACCAAGATATGCTTGACCGCTGTGCCAGAGCCGACGTCCTGCTCTTCGGCGAGATTCACGAACACCCTC
>JBAIYC010000319.1:0-7705 GCA_037916085.1 Nitrospirota bacterium
GGCGTGCCACTTGACGAGTCCCTCGCGGTCCTCAGGACCTCGAGGGACGGCCTGACGGAAGGGGAAGCTCACAACAGGCTCCGGACATTCGGCTACAACGAAATACGGGAAGAACGGCAGCATCCCCTGGCGGAGTTCCTGCTCAGGTTTTGGGGGCCCATGCCGTGGCTCCTGGAGCTGGCCATGGCGCTTTCCCTTCTCCTGAAGCATCACCTCGAAGCCGTGATCATTTTCGTGCTCCTGACGATGAACGCCGTTATCGGCCAGCGGCACTCCCGCAGCTCGCGGAGGGCCGTGGAGCTCCTGAAGAAGAGACTGGCCGTCAAGGCGAAGGTGCTGCGCGACGGTGTCTGGGCCATGCGAGAGGCGCGGGAGCTCGTGCCGGGAGACGTCATCGCCGTCAAGCTTGGCGACATAGCGCCCGCGGACGCCCAGATCATGAGCGGCGAGCTCTCCGTGGACCAGTCCGCCCTTACAGGCGAGTCCCTGCCCGTGAGCGCACGGCCTTCGGACGTCGTCTACTCCGGGTCCATCGCGCGGCAGGGAGAGGCGCGATGCGTCGTGGTCAACACCGGCAGCGCCACCTACTTCGGCAGGACCGCGGAGCTCGTCGAGGCGGCGAAACCGGCGTCCCATCAGGAAGAGGTCATGCTGGCCATCGTCAGATACATGATGTATCTGGGCATTGCCGCATCGGCCGTGGTGGGAGGCTATGCCCTCTTTCTGCATGCCGGCACCGTGACGATCCTGACGTTCGTCGTGATCTTCCTGATGGGAGCGGTGCCGGTGGCGCTTCCGGCAGTGCTCACCATCGTCCAGGCGGTCGGCGCGATAGAGCTTGCGAAAGAAGGGGCGCTCGTGACGAGGCTGGACTCGATCGAGGACGCTGCGTCCCTGGACGTGCTCTGCCTGGACAAGACAGGCACCATCACCCAGAACAGGCTGTCCGTGACCGACAGCGTTCCCGCACCGGGCCGCACGAGGGAGGAGGTCCTCAGGATCGCGGCTCTTGCATCGAGGGAAGAAGGCATGGACATCATCGATCTTGCGGTGATCGAGTACGCCGGGAAGAGCGGCGTCGGGCTGGAGGGATACCGTCAGGTTTCGTACACGCCCTTTGACCCCAAGCTCAAGCGGACGGAGGCGGTCATCGAATCGGCCGGGAAGCGGTTCCGGGCCGTCAAAGGCGCGGCCCAGGTCGTGCTCGGGCTGTGCAAACCATCGCAGGACGAGCGCGCGTACACCGAACGGCTGATCGCCGAGCTTTCGCGGAAGGGCTACCGGACCATCGCGGTCGCAGCATCGCCTGGCGGCGATCCGGACAGGCTCGCCTTTGCCGGGCTCCTGCCGCTGTCCGATCCGCCCCGCCCTGATTCGGCAGCAATGATCGAGGCTGCGAGGAAACACGGCATCAAGCCGATGATGCTGACCGGCGACAATATCGCCATTGCGCAGGAGATCGCTCGCCAGGTCGGCATCGGGGCGAACATCATCCGCCTTGCGGACCTCGGGAGAAAAAACGATATAGAGCGCGTCAGGGCGGTGGCTGAGTGCGACGGGATCGCCGAAATTTATCCCGAGGACAAATACGGGATCGTGAAGCTCCTGCAATCGAGGGGGCACCTGGTCGGGATGACCGGCGACGGGGTGAACGACGCCCCTGCGCTCAAGCAGGCCGAGATGGGCATCGCGGTCAGCAACGCGGCCGACGTGGCAAAGGCGTCGGCGAGCATGGTGCTGACCGAGCCCGGGATGGGCGTCATCATCGACGCCGTGACGATCAGCAGGCAGACCTACCAGCGAATGCTCTCTTGGGTCATCAACAAGGTCACCAAGGTCATCGAGTTCATCGGTCTGCTGACCCTGAGCTTTCTCTGGCTGCACGACATCGTCCTCTCCCTCCTGGGAATGTCCCTTCTGGTATTTTCGAACGATTTCGTGACCATGTCCCTTGCGACCGACCGGGTGCAGCATACGAGCAATCCGAACCGCTGGGACGTGAAGACCATCACCCTGGCCTGCCTGGTCCCCGGGGCCCTCCTGGTGCTTGAAGGCATGCTAGTGATCGCGATCGGCATGCGGCACTTCCATCTCGAAGGAGAGAACCTTCGCACCCTGGTGATGCTCAGTCTCGTGTTCAACAGCCAGTTCCGGGTGCTGATCGTGAGGGAGAGGAGGCATTTCTGGTCGTCGTTGCCGGGGAGGGAACTTCTCGTCATGAGCGCCGCTACGATCGTCGCCTTCGCGGCCCTCGGACGGTATGGCGTCATCGTCCCGCCCCTCACCGGCGGCCAGGTGCTCTTCGTCCTCGGCTTCTCGGCGCTGTTCACGCTTGGCATCGACTTTCCAAAATATTATGTGTTCCGGAGATTCCGCCTGTGAACGACTGACGGACAAGCAGGGATTTTCAGCGGCGAGGGTTCCAGGGCCTCCGTCAGGTCCCGTTTCCGCAGGCGGCGCAGGGCACAAGACCGCAACGAAAGAGAAGGGATCGCAAGATGTCTGACTGCCCTTTCTGTTCTGTGGAACCGGAGAAGATCATGGCCCAGAATGAGCTCACGATGACGGTCAGGGACGCGCTTCCGGTCTCTTCCGGCCATACGCTCATCCTGCCGAAGCGCCATATTGCGTCGGTCTTCGAAGCGACAACGGAGGAGGTGGCGGCCCTCTGGGATGGGCTTCAGCAGGCCCGGACACAGCTTCTCAGGGAGTTCTCTCCAGATGGTTTCAACATCGGTATCAATGACGGCCTCGCCGCCGGCCAGACCATCCTGCACCTGCACATCCACGTGATCCCCCGGTACAAGGGCGATATGCCCGACCCGCGCGGCGGTATCCGCTGGATCTTTCCGGACAAGGCCGTCTACTGGTAAGGATAGCCGCTGCGCCAGTGACCTTCCGCACATGCGCTGATTCGGGCCCTCTCATATCCTGCCGCAGAATCATTCGGTTGCACAAAATTGTCTTTATGAAATCTTAATTTCTTTCCCCCAAATCCTAGCGGCAATTTTATCGCCGGATGTGCTATAAGTCATTCAGCACGGGAGGCGAGACGTCACAGGCCGGTCGTGGTTTCCGTAACCGTGCTCTTTACTACATTCACAGGCTCCTTGAAGAGGCATCAGGAGGTTTGATATGGAATTGTTCTACTGGATCGGAGGTGTCATTTCTGTCGCGCTGTTCGTGTATCTGATGATTGCGCTTCTCCGGCCGGAGAGCCTGTCGTAAGAGGCACGGGTGCGCTAACCAAGGAGGGGCTTTGATGAATGTCGGCATCTGGTTGGTGGGTATGTTCTTCCTCGGCATTGTTGCGATGGCAGTATGCGGTCTGTTTGTAAAGGCATGCGAAAAGATCTAGCGATCGCTCAGAGATGTGAATAAGGAGGCATGAAGATGTTCCTTCAGATATGGCTACTTCCCTTTGCGCTTCTCGCAACGGCGACCGTAATTGCATTTCCCCTGAGCCGCTACATGGCGTGGATCATGGACGGCAAATACCGGCCGCTCCCGGTCATGGGGTGGTTCGAAAAGCGTCTGGACAGCGGTCCGCAGAACTGGAAGCAGTATATCGGCTCGCTGCTTCTCTTCAATACGGTGCTCTTCGTCTTCGGCTATCTTGTGCTGGCGCTCCAGCCGTACCTGCCGCTCAATCCCGACGGCAAGACGATGCTGTTTCCCAGCACCATCTTTAACAGCGTCATATCTTTCATGACGAATACCAACCTTCAGCACTATTCCGGAGACCAGCACCTGTCGAATTTCAGTCAGATCTTCTTCGCCATTGCCAATATGTTTCTCTCGGCCGCCATCGGCCTGTGCGCACTAGTCGCGATCATCCGGGCCTTGCGCAGCGATGCGTCGCTCGGCAACTTCTTCCTCGACATGTGGCGGGTGTTGATCTACATGTTCGTTCCGGCTGCCCTGGTCTTCGCCCTGATCTTTCTCTGGCAGGGAAGCCCGATGACCTTCAAGACCTCACATCAGGTTTCGACCCTTGAGGCGGGCGCCATGGGCACGACGGACAAGGGCGAGGCGAAGCAGCAGACTATCGTGGTCGGTCCTGTTGCAGCCCTTGAGTCCATAAAGATGCTCGGGACCAACGGCGGAGGTTTTTACGGAATGAACTCCGCACATCCCTTCGAGAACCCGACGGGTCTGTCGAACTTCTTTAACACCCTTGCCATGATGATATTCCCCTTCGCGCTCGTGATCATGTATGGCCGGATGCTGGGCAGAATGCGCCACGCCTATGTCATTTTCATCGTCATGCTGGCGCTCATGGCAGCGACGGTGGTCTGGTCCGTGTATTTCGACACCCTGAAGCCGAACCCGGGACTTACGACACATGCCGGCCGGACCTTCGAAATCGCGGGTGCGAAATCATCGGAGCCGAAGAAGCCCCTGACCTATCCCGCCGTCGCCGGCCTGCCGGTAGACCAGCACCTGGGCAATCTCGAGGGTAAAGAAATGCGCTTCGGCACCTCGGCAGGAGCGACCTTTGATGCACTGACGACCGACGTGACCTGCGGAGCGGTGAACGCCGAGGAAGACAGCATCAATCCCATGGCTTCTCTTGCGCCCATGGCGGGCATGTGGATCAACTCAATCTTCGGCGGCAAGGGCGTGGGAATGATCAACATGCTTCTGTATGTGATCATCGGCATCTTTATTGCCGGCATGATGGTAGGACGGACGCCTGAATATCTGGGCAAGAAGATCGAGGCCCGCGAGATCAAGCTGGCAGCCGTAGCGCTGCTGGTCCATCCGTTCATGATCCTGGCACCCGTGGCCCTCTTCGCGGTCACCCACTGGGGCGTGGACGCGGTCAGCAACCCCGGAGCACACGGATTCTCGCAGATCCTGTACCAGTTCTCCTCTGCATCCGCCAACAACGGCTCGGCATTCGACGGACTGGGGGTCACCTATGGTTTTTACAACAATCCGAACCCCGCTCCGAGCGCGATAGCCTTCGATATTGCGACAGGCCTGGTTATGCTCTTCAGCCGCTTCCTTCCGATCATCGCGCCCGTTGCAATGGCTGCCTATCTCGGAGCGAAGAAGACAAACCCGGCAGGACTCGGCACGCTGCGCGATGACGATGTCACGTTCGGCTTGTTCCTGATCGGGACGATCCTGATCATCGGCGCGCTGCTTTTCCTGCCTGCCGCTGCGCTCGGCCCGATCGCAGAGCATTTCGGACCATTCCCGTTCGGGGGATGAGGAACCGTGCGAGGCAGATTGTGACATCCGTGAATGAATGAAGGAGGCATACATGTTCCGATATCTTTCCAAGAGCGTCCTGCTGCTTGTAGTCAGCGTGGCCATATGCTGCATCCTCTATCCGATCGTCCTGTGGGCCGTGGGCCAGGCGCTCTTTCCGTTCCAGGCCAACGGAAGCATGCTGAGCGGTCCGGATGGAAGGCCCGTGGGTTCGAAGCTCATTGCACAGCCCTTTACCAAGGATGAGTACTTCCAGCCGAGGCCCTCGGCTGCGTCGTACGATGCGTCGGCATCCGGCTCATCGAGCCTGGCTGCTTCGAATTATGCGCTCCGCGACCGCGTCGCGCGTACGCTGGGACCGGTCGTGCAGTACAAGAGCGGTCCCCAGGCCGGTCAGTCCGTAGCGCCGGACATCGAGACATGGTTCCGGAAGGACACGTACCAGGGCGCCCCGCATATCGTCGCCCAGTGGGCCGATATGCACAACTCACTCGCCCAGGCTTGGGTCGCGAGCGACGCAGCGCATACAACGTACGTACGCGGCTGGGCCAAGGCGCATCCGAAGGACGTGCAACAGTTCAGGAAGGACAATCCCGCGGCCACCCAGCCGAAAGAATCCGATCTTGCCGTTACGTTCTTTAAGAGCTTCTCGGCGGAGCATCCGGGCAAGTTTCCCTCCGTCGTGACCAGTACGGGAAAGGACGGGAAACCGCAATCGACGATCGAGGTTGTGAACGCCGGCCAGGACATCCAGTCGACCTTCTTCGACATGTGGCGGCAGGACCATGCCGATGCCGATATCCAGGATGTTCCCGCCGATATGGTCACGACCTCGGCGTCCGGCCTCGACCCGCACATTTCGCTCCAGAACGCCGAGTTCCAGCTCGACCGGGTTTCCGCAAAGTGGGCCGCGGACCTGAAGCGGGACCCGGCTGGTGTGCGGAGCGAGATCGAACAGATCCTCCAGAAGAACGCCGCGGCGCCCTGGAACGGCGTCGCAGGAGAGCCGTTCGTCAACGTGCTGGAGGTGAACCTGGAGCTCCGCACCAAGTACGGGGAGCCAAAGTAGAGCAGGCACCCGAACATTCGCATTGCCGAGGAGGCTTTTCATGACTGCCAAAGTCCACAAAAGACCGCTCTTCGAACCGAAGATCGTCAAACAAGCGCTCTGGGATTCGTTGAAGAAGCTCAATCCCGCCTACCAGATCAGGAATCCCGTCATGTTCGTCGTCGAAGTGGGGAGCTTCCTGACGACGCTTCTCTCTTTCCACGCGCTCTTTACGGGAAAAGGCGAGGCATCGCCTTCATTCATATTTCAGATCTCTGTCTGGCTCTGGATAACCGTGCTTTTTGCGAATTTTGCGGAATCCATGGCAGAGGGCCGGGGCAAGGCCCAGGCAGAATCGCTCCGCAAAACCCGGCGAGAGGTCATGGCCAAGCGGCTGTCGGGGCCAAAGCCGGACGCGGACGTGACCGAGGTCTCTTCTTCGCAGCTACGGAAGGGCGATGTTGTGCTGGTGGAGGCGGGCGATATCATCCCCATGGACGGTGAAATCATCGAAGGCGTGGCCTCGGTCAATGAAAGCGTGGTGACCGGCGAGAGCGCTCCCGTCATCCGGGAGAGCGGCGGCGACAGGAGTGCGGTCACCGGCGGGACGACGGTCCTGTCCGACTGGCTGGTGATCCGGATCACCACGAGCCCCGGCGAGACCTTCCTCGACCGCATGATCGGCCTGGTCGAGGGGGCGAAACGGCAGAAGACGCCGAACGAGATCGCCCTCGATATCCTGCTCGCGGGAATGACCATCGTTTTCCTCCTCGTCTGCGTGACGCTCCTGCCGTACTCGATCTTCAGCGTGAAAGCTGCCGGGCAGGGCAGCCCCGTGACAATCACTGTTCTGGTCGCTCTTCTGGTCTGCCTTATTCCGACCACGATCGGCGGACTGCTCTCGGCCATCGGCATTGCCGGCATGGACCGGATGATCCAGGCCAACGTGATCGCCATGTCCGGACGGGCGGTCGAAGCAGCCGGGGACGTTGACGTGCTCCTGCTCGATAAGACCGGGACCATCACGCTCGGCAACCGGCAGGCAACGGAGTTCATTCCCGCGCCGGGCATCCATGTCGGCGCGCTTGCCGACGCTGCCCAGCTTGCCTCCCTGGCGGACGAGACCCCCGAAGGCCGGAGCATCGTTGTGCTCGCCAAAGAGAAATACGAGATCAGGGCGCGGGACATTCATAATATGGGTGCGCAGTTCGTTCCCTTCACGGCCCAGACCAGGATGAGCGGGGTCAACCTGGACCACCGCGAGATCCGCAAAGGCGCAGCCGACGCCGTCGAGAAATACGTCAAGAAGCAGGGCGGAGCGTTTCCCGCCGAGGTTCGCGCCATCGTCGATGACATCGCCAAGCAGGGCGCCACGCCGCTTGTTGTCGCCGAAGGCAACAGGGTGCTGGGCGTCGTCCGGCTGAACGATATCGTCAA
>JBAIYC010000320.1:0-6631 GCA_037916085.1 Nitrospirota bacterium
GGAAGCTCCTCGAACTTCTTGCCTTCCTTCGCCTCGTCATATACGTATCCGCATACGGTGCACCGCCACATGATCGCCTCCTTCACGTGCAGTTATAGAATTCTCAAGCGCGATGCTAGGCACCTCGAATGATGTCCCTAGGATGCGCACGACCCCTCGCTGCCGCCGAACTTCTTGTGGAACTCGATCACCCGCTCTCCGAACTGTTTTCCGTACTCAAAGCACTTCTTGTCGTCCTCGACGCTCGGTCGGTACAGCACTTGGACGCCCGGCTCCACGGTCTCAAGGCCCATGGACTTAAGCGTCTCGTAGGCCTCCTTGACCGCCCCCCCGCCCCAGCCGTAGCTTCCGAAGGCGCCTGCAATCCGGTTCTTGGGCCGGAGGCCTTTCAGGTGCTGGAGGAACTCCGCAACGCTGGGAAACATGATGTTGTTGAGCGTCGGCGTGCCGATGAGCGCCCCCCGGCTCTCCCAGAACTTCTTGATCGCCACGCTCATGGGTGTCGACCGGAGCTTGATCACGTCCACCTCCAGGCCGGCCGCCTTGATTCCTTCGGCAATGGGGATGGTCATATGTTCCGTGCTGTGCCACATGGTGTCGTAGATGACAACGACCTTCCGGTCCGCCTTGCCCTCTGCCATATCAAGATACATCTTCAGGATCTTTCCCGGGTCCCGCCGCCAGATGACGCCATGGTCCGGTGCGATCATGTCGATGGCAAGACCTAGTTTCTGGACTTCCGCGAGCTTGGCCTTGATGAGCGTCCCAAAGGGCATGAGGATGTTCGCATAGTAGTCCACAACAGAGTGCTCCAGCGCCGTGACGGAATACTGATCGCAGTACTCATCGTCGAAACGCGCCGCCGAAGCGATGTGCTGGCCGAAAGCATCCTGGCTGATCAGGAGCTTATCCTCCCTGACGTAGCTCATCATCGAATCGGGCCAGTGGAGCATGGGAGTTTCGAGGAACATGATCGTCTTGCCGCCGGTCGAGAGCGTGTCACCGGTCTTCACGATCCTGAAGTTCCACCGTGACGTGTCGTAGAAGCGATCCAGTCCCTTCTTGCCCCGGTCGGTGATGTAGATCGTTGCGCGAGGGGTCAGCGCCATGAGCCGGTCGAGGCTCGACATATGGTCGTTCTCGATGTGGTTGATAACCACGTTCTCGATCTTCGCCGGGTCCACGAGTCCGCGAATGTTCTCAAGGGTGTATTCGGCGAAATCGTGCTTGACCGTGTCAAGGAGTGTCACATGTCTGTCGAGAATAAGATAATTGTTGTAGGTCGTACCATTGGGAGTCACGTAGCCGTGAAAATCGCGGACTGCCCAGTCGATGGCGCCGACCCAGAAAATGCCGGGTTTGATCTCCACTCCACCCATCGATGCCTCCTTTGTTGGTATCTCCTGAAGATGATGCCGGCTGAAACCCGCCGAGCTCAATGAAAAACCGGACTAACTATACGATTGGATTGGCAGGGCCCGAGGTGAAATGTATTACCGCGCCTTTTGCTTCTTCCCGCAGGAGATGCAATAGCCGTAGAATTCGATGTGGTGGCCCACAACGGTATACTTGGCGGTGATACTGTCGGGGACCTCAGCGGGAATTGGCTCCGGGACATCGACCACCTTTTTGCAGTGAAGACACAGAAGATGATGGTGCGGTCTGGTGTTGGGATCATAGCGCCGGCGGTCCGGGTCAATCGTCAGGTCCCGCAGGGCCCCGGCAGCCACCAGCGTGTTTAGCGTGTTATAGACCGTCGCAAACGACATCGAACGGTACTTCTTCGACACTGCCTGGTAGATGGTCTCCGCCGAGGGATGGGCCGTATTGCCTTCTAGATACTCCAGGATCGCTAGGCGCTGAGGCGTCCTCTTGAAGCCCTGTACTGCTCCTTTTTTCCGGAGTTTGCTGATCATGATAACACGAAATAATATAAGGCCGTCCGCCACGGCCTGTCAAGAAGATTGTCCGGCAACACAAAAGCAAACAAGGCAGCCCCTTTCGGTGACTGCCTTGATCGTGATCTTGACGGTTTTCGCTGCTGTCCGGCGCACTACTGCTGTCCGTGCTTCTCCGCAACCTGGATACGGATCGACGCCCGCTGAAGGTCGACTCGCGCCTTCTCGTAGTCGTGCTCCGAGAGATCTTCGGCCATCAGCTTTTCGAGACGCTCCTTCTCCATCCGCGCCTCGGCCAAGTCAATATCGGCCGCGCGGTCAGCACCCTTGGCCAGAATGATGACCCGGTTCGGTCCCACTTCGGCGTAGCCCCAGTCGACGGCCACGTGGTGCCACTGCGTTCCCTCGCGGTACGACAGCTTTCCCACCTTGAGCATGGCCAGCATGGGCGTGTGTCCGGGCAGCACGCCGAACTCGCCCTCGCTGCCGGGAGCGATCACTTCGTCCACATGCTCCGAACGGACCACCTGGCGGCTCGGCGCAACGATCTCAAGGAGTATCTTTCCTTTTTCAGCGACCATCGGTTTATTCCAATCCTCGGCGCTCATTAAGATGACTGATGCAAGACCTCCGATTCAGGACGACGATCGACGACCGAATACGAGGGTCCTGCATCCGTATGTCCGTACCTTACCGCTTGTAGCCCAGCTTCTCGGCCTTCTCTAAGACCTCTTCAATCGGGCCGACCATGTAGAAAGCCTGCTCCGGAATGTCGTCCATGCGGCCTTCGACCAGTTCCTTGAAGCCCTTGATGGTCTCCTTGAGCGGAACGTACTTGCCAGGCGTGCCGGTGAAAGCCTCCGCGACCTGGAAGGGCTGGGACAGGAACCGCTGAATCTTTCTGGCGCGGGACACTGTCAGCTTGTCCTCTTCCGAGAGCTCGTCCATGCCCAGGATCGCGATGATGTCCTGGAGCTCCTTGTACCGCTGCAGCACCAGCTGGACCCGCCGGGCGACCGCATAGTGGTCGTCGCCGATGATATGGGGGTCCATGATGCGCGACGTCGAATCGAGCGGGTCCACGGCAGGGTAGATGCCGAGCTCGGCGATCTGCCGGGAAAGCACCGTGGTCGCGTCGAGATGCGCGAAGGCCGTCGCCGGCGCAGGGTCGGTCAGGTCGTCGGCAGGCACGTAGATGGCCTGCACCGAGGTGATGGACCCTTTCTTCGTGGAAGTGATGCGCTCCTGAAGGGCGCCCATCTCGGTGCCCAGGGTAGGCTGATAACCAACGGCCGAAGGCATACGGCCGAGAAGAGCCGACACCTCGGAGCCCGCCTGGGTGAAACGGAAGATGTTGTCGACGAAGAGCAGCACGTCCTGACCCATGGCGTCGCGGAAATACTCGGCACAGGTCAGGGCGGAAAGCGCCACGCGGAGACGGGCCCCCGGCGGCTCGTTCATCTGGCCGTAGATCAGGGCGGTACGGTTGATAACGCCTGATTCCTTCATTTCGGCCCAAAGGTCGTTGCCTTCGCGGGTACGCTCGCCCACGCCGGCGAAGACCGAGTACCCGCCGTGCTGCTTGGCCACGTTGTTGATCAGCTCCATGATCAGCACGGTCTTGCCCACGCCCGCGCCGCCGAAGAGACCGGTCTTGCCGCCCTTGGTGTAGGGGGCGAGGAGGTCGATGACCTTGATGCCCGTCTCGAAGAGCTGCTTCGTCGGGTCGAGGTCCTCAAGCATCGGGGCCGGCCGGTGGATCGGCAGGGTCTCCTTGGTGTTCACCGGGCCCATCTCGTCCACGGGCTCGCCGATCACATTCAGGATACGGCCCAACGTCTCCTTTCCCACGGGCATGGAGATCGGCTTGCCGGTGTCCGTCACCTTCATGCCGCGCATGAGACCGTCGGTGGATGACATGGCGACCGTGCGGACCCGGTTCTCGCCCAGGTGCTGCGCAACCTCCAGCGTGAGGTGCACGTCCGGCGTGCCGAGGTTCTTGTCCGCGGCCTGGTCGATGCGAAGCGCATTCATCAGCTGCGGCAGGCTGCCGACAGCGAACTCGCAGTCCACCACCGCGCCCATGACCTGTACGATCTTTCCTGTGCTCATCTGATAACCCCCTGACACAAGGTACTTAATCTGAAATGTGAAATGCCATATGTGAAATTACTTGAGCGCCTCCGCGCCGCCGACGATCTCGGAGATCTCCTTGGTGATCGCCGCCTGACGCTGCTTATTGAACTTGAGCGTGAGCTTTCCGATCATGTCCCGGGCGTTCCGCGTCGCCGAATCCATGGCAGTCATGCGCGCACCCATCTCGCTGGCCTGGCTTTCGAGCAACGCCCGGAAGAGCTGCACCTCGATGTGCTTCGGCAGGATGGACGAAAGGATCTCCTCCGCCGAGGGCTCGTAGAGATAGTCCACGACTGCGGTGAACGGATCCTCTTCCGCCGGCGGCTCCACGGGAAGGAGCTTCTCGAGCGTTACCTTTTGAGCGATGACGCTCTTGAACTCGTTGTACAGCAGGTAGACCTCATCGGTCCCGCTGGTCGTATAGTGCTCAATGATCAGCTTTACCATTTCGGCGGCCTTCTCGAACTCGATCGTACCGAGATCGGCGAAGCTCAGGCCGATGGTGTAGGCTGGACGCTTCCGGAAGAAATCCCTGCCCTTCCGTCCGACGACGTTGATCTTCACTTCCTTGCCCTGCGCCTCGAGCTCCCGGACGACCTCCACGGCCTTCCGGAGGATGTTCGTGTTGTAAGCGCCGCAGAGACCACGGTCCGAGGTCAGGACCACTAGGTTCACCTTTTTGGGCTCACGCTTGGCAAGGAGCGGATGCTGGGAGCGGTCCACGCGCGCTGCAAGGCTCGCAATCACGGCCATCATCTTGCGAGCGAAGGGGCGCGCCGAAATGACCCGCTCCTGGGCGCGGCGCAGCTTCGCAGCGGCCACCATCTTCATGGCCTTGGTGATCTGCTGCGTCTTCTTGACGCTCGTGATCTTTCTCTTAATGTCTCTTAAGCTAGGCATTGGTTACCTGCTCTTTAGGATTTCCGCATGGAGCCTGCCCCTGAAGGCGTCAGTCGGGAGCGCTCCGCACTACGCCGTGAAGGTCTTCTTGAACTCCTCGATCACCGCCTTGAGGCGGGTCTTGAGGTCCTCGTCGAGCTGCTTCTTCGATGCAATGTCCTTGAGAAGATCAGCGTACTTGCTGGCGGCGAACTTGAGCAACTCCGCCTCGAACTTCTTCACCGCGTTCACCGGCACGTCGTCGACATAGCCGTTGGTGCCCGCGAAGATGACGAGGATCTGTTGCTCCACGGCCATAGGAACGTACTGATCCTGTTTCAGGAGCTCCACCATGCGCTGACCGCGGTTCAGCTGGGCCAAGGTCGCCTTGTCGAGGTCGGAGCCGAACTGGGCGAATGCCGCGAGCTCGCGGAACTGGGCAAGGTCGAGACGGAGCGTGCCTGCCACCTGCTTCATGGCCTTAATCTGGGCGCTGCCGCCCACGCGGGACACGGAGATACCCACGTTGATGGCCGGCCGCACGCCGGAGTAGAAGAGGTCGGACTCCAGGAAGATCTGACCGTCGGTGATGGAAATCACGTTCGTCGGAATGTAGGCTGACACGTCACCCGCCTGGGTCTCGATAATCGGGAGCGCCGTGAGCGACCCGCCGCCCAGCTTGTCGGACAGCTTCGCCGCGCGCTCGAGCAAACGGGAGTGGAGATAGAACACGTCGCCCGGGTAGGCCTCGCGTCCGGGAGGACGGCGGAGCAGGAGCGAAAGCTGGCGATAGGCCGTAGCCTGCTTGGACAGGTCATCGTACACAATGAGCGCGTGCTTGCCGTTGTCGCGGAAGTACTCGCCGATGGTGCAACCCGTGTAGGCGGCGATGAACTGGAGCGGCGCCGGATCGGACGCCGTGGCCGACACGATGATGGTGTAGTCCATCGCGCCGTGCTCCTGCAGCGTCTTCACGACCTGGGCGACCGTGGAGCGCTTCTGGCCGATGGCCACGTAGATGCAGATGACGTTCTGGCCCTTCTGGTTGATGATGGTGTCAAGGGCGACGGCGGTCTTTCCCGTCTGGCGGTCGCCGATGATGAGCTCGCGCTGGCCGCGGCCGATCGGGATCATGGCGTCCACGGCCTTGAGGCCGGTCTGGAGGGGTTCGCGCACCGACTGGCGCTTCACGATGCCGGGGGCGATAACCTCGATGAGCCGGGTCTCTTTGGTGCTGATCGGGCCCTTGCCGTCGATGGGCTGGCCGATGCCGTCCACCACGCGGCCGACGATGGCGTCGCCCACGGGCACCTCGGCGATGCGTTTGGTGCGCTTCACCAGGTCGCCTTCGCGGATCTTCGAGTCGTCGCCCATGAGCACCGCACCGACGCTCTCCTCTTCGAGGTTGAGCGCCATGCCCATGACGCCGCCCGGGAACTCGAGGAGCTCGCCGGACATGACATGGTCGAGACCGAAGACCTTGGCGATACCGTCGCCGACGGTGATGACCGTCCCGACTTCGGCGACCTCGACGGTCTTCTCGAAATCGGATATCTTCTTTTTAATGATCTCGCTGATTTCCTGTGCCTTGATCTGCATCGTTTACCCCTCGTGAGAACCAGAAGTTCTGAAGTGTATTTATTTCACCAGCTTCTCGCGTATCTTGGCCAGCTGGTTCTTGATCGTTCCGTCATAGATCATCCTGCCGATCTGTGCAC
>JBAIYC010000321.1:0-8510 GCA_037916085.1 Nitrospirota bacterium
TCGAAGGGGACCAAGGTCTTCGCCCTGACCGGCAAGATCAAGAACACGGGCCTCATCGAAGTGCCCATGGGCATCACCCTCCGGGAGATCATCTTCGACATCGGCGGCGGTATGCTGAACCCGGACAAGCAGTTCAAGGCGGTCCAGACCGGCGGCCCCTCGGGCGGCTGCATCCCGGCCCAGTTCCTCGACATGCCGGCGGACTTCGAGCACCTCGCCAGCGTGGGCTCGATCATGGGTTCCGGCGGCATGGTGGTCCTGGACGAGGACGACTGCATGGTGGACGTGGCGAAGTTTTTTCTCTCCTTTACCAAGAGCGAGTCCTGTGGCAAGTGCCCGCCCTGCCGCATCGGGACCTGGCAGATGTACGAGCTCCTTGAAAAGATCACGTCGGGCCGTGGTGAACAGGGCGATATCGAGCGGCTCGAGAAGATGGGCAAGATGGTCGTCGCCGGGTCCCTCTGCGGTCTCGGCAACAGCGCACCGAATCCGGTGCTTTCCACGATCAAGTATTTCCGTGAGGAATATGAAGAGCACGTGAACCAGAAGTTCTGCCGCGCCCATCGCTGTCAGGGTCTGGGCCTGTTCCGCATCCGGCCCGAGCACTGCATCCTCTGCGGCCTCTGCAAGCAGGCCTGCGCCTTCGACGCCGTGGTGGAGCTCCGCGATCGTTTCTTCATCGACCAGGACTACTGCACCAAGTGCAAGGCCTGCTACGGGGTCTGTCCCACGCAGGCCATCGTGATCGAGAAGGGAGGGGCCCATGTCAAAGCAGGAAAGTAAGTGCCCCGTCAACGCCACGCGGGTCAAGCTGGCGTTCTTCTATAACGATGATCCTAAGACGGGCATGTGCTCCAAGTGTCACCCTTGCAAGCTCGGGATCTACGACGCCATCAAGATATTCGAGGCGATCCAGTCCGGCCGGGGTGAAGAGAAGCACGTGGCCTTGCTCGAGCGTATCGCTGCGGACGTGAAGGACGGCGGCATGTGCAAGAAGGGCAAGGACCACGCCGATATCCTCTCGACGTTCCTGGGCCAGCACAAGGCCGACCTAGTCAGGCACATCGAGGGCGTGTGCGCGCACCGCGAATGCGCCTATCTGGTCCGCTACGAGATCGATCCCTCGAAGTGCACCATGTGCGACAAGTGCCGCGAGGTCTGCAAGGATTTCGCCGTCGAGGGGCAGAAGGCGGTCCCCTACATCAGTGGCTTCACGCCCTACCGCATCCGACAGAGGCGCTGCACCCACTGCGGCGAATGCATCAGGGTCTGCCCCGAGGGGGCGGTGGTGATCGTTGAGAAGGCAAAGGAGGCCGCTAAGAAGGAGCCAGTGCGGACTCTCGTTTGCACCTGCAATGTGAGCGAAAAAGTGTCCGGCAAGGAATCGGTCTGCGCTATCCATGATATGGCTGGCGACGTCGTGACCGTGAAGTAAGGCCAGACTATTTGGCACTTGAGATCTGAAATTCGAGATTTGTCCTCACGGAGGCTGCGATGACGACGAAAATGGTGAACATGGAATTTGACGGGAAGGCCGTGTCGGTGCCCGAAGGCATGACGCTGGTCGATGCCGCCGCAACGGTGGGCGTGCATATCCCGAACCTCTGCCATATCAAGGAGCTCCGCGGCGTGGGCGCCTGCCGCATGTGCATGGTGGAGGTCGAGGGCATGAAGACGCCTGTGACCGCCTGCACCACGCGCGCGAAGGAAGGCATGAAGGTCCAGACCAAGACCGCGAAGGTCGAGGAGATTCGGAAGTTCGTGACCGATCTGGTGCTGTCCTTCCACCCCCTGGATTGCATGACCTGCCCGAAGGCCGGCGCCTGCGACCTGCAGCGCTACGCCGCAGATCTCAAGATCCAGGAGTCGTCTTTCGGTCGGAAGAGCTTCAACTATCCGCTGAACGACCGGAGCCCCTTCATCACCATCGACAACAACTATTGCATCCTCTGCGGCCGCTGTGTGCGGGTCTGCAAGGAGCAGAACACCAACGTCCTCGACTTCATGGGCCGCGGCATAACGACGAAGGTCACGACGGCGCTGGACAAGCCGCTCCACGAATCGGGCTGCACGTTCTGCGGCTCCTGCGTGGATGCCTGCCCGGTGAACACCATCATGGAACGCGACCGGTGGCAGCACGGCCGGGAGTGGGACCTGGAAAAGCGCGATTCGGTCTGCACGGCATGCGGCTCCGGCTGCAGCGTGGTGGTCTCCAAGAAGGACGGCAAGATCGTCAAGATCAACGCGAAAGAGCAGAACGGCTACATCTGCGCCATCGGCCGCTTTGGTTTCGACTCAATGAAGGCGGGCAACCGCGTCGCTTCGCCCATGGTGAAGAAGGGCGGGAAGCTGGCCCCGGCAAGTTGGGGCGACGCGTTCGAAGCGGCAGCAGAGGGCCTCAAGAAGGCGGGAGCGAATGCCGGCTTCATCGCGTCAGGCTCTCTCACCAACGAGGAGTCCTTCGCCGTCCAGCAGCTTGCCCGGAAGACTGTGGGCAGCGCCAATGTCGATTCGACAGTGTCGGCCTATGCCGCCGGCCTGGTCTCCGCCCTGCGGACCATGTACGGGGACAGCGGGACCGCTGTCGCCTCGCAGGCCGACCTCGCGTCGGCGGACTGCGTCGTGGTGATCGGCGCTGATCCCTCACAGAAGAAGCAGAAGCTCCAGGAAGCAGACGCAATGATCCGCCGGCGCGCACAGGCCGGCGCCAAGGTGATCGTCGTGAGCACCGAGAAGACGGACCTCGCCGGTCATCAGAACGCCATTCTGCTGCAACTCAAGCCAGGCTCGGACACGGTGCTCCTCGCGGGACTCATGTCCGCCGCGCTGGCCGAAGGCGCAGCGCCGTCGGCCAAGGGCCTAGATGCCCTCAAGAAATCCCTCGTCGCTATTGACGCCGCTGCAACGACGTCCGGTGTCGCAACCGAACAGATCGCCGCGGCCGCGAAGGCCTATGCTGCCGCCAAGAACCCCATCGTGGTCATTGGTACGGGGGTCAGTATGAGCGAGGAGGCGTCGCTCCAGGCGCTCAACCTGGCGCTCGTGAAGAACGCCGGTATCATGCCGCTTCTGCTCGAGGCAAACGCTCTTGGCACCGTCCAGTCGGGATGCCTGCCGGACCTCGGCGCTGGGTTTGCAAAGGTCAAGACGGTCGGGAAGGGATACGGCGACATGAAATCGGGAATGAAAGCCCTCTTCGTCGCCGGTCCAACGCCCGATGCGAATCTCAAAGCGGATTTCCTTGTCGTCGCTGTTTCCCATATGACGCCCCTTGCGGAGAAGGCCGACGTGGTCCTTCCCCTGTCAGCGCTGTACGAACGGGGGGGGACCATCGTTACGACCTATGGTCGGGAGAAGACCTTCACTCAGGCTCAGGAGAGCGAGGGCGTAGCCAAGGACGGCGCCGACATCGCCGCCGAGCTTTCCCTGGCCATCAGCAAGACCAAGGGCTTCAAAGTGAAGGACGTCACGGCAGCGGTGAAGAAGCTGAAGGCAGCAAAGCTGTCTGCGGCGGCATTCAAACCCGTGGCTGCCAAGGCCGTCAAGGCGGCGCCAGTCTCGACGTCGGCGATGCTCGCGGCCCTGAATCAGGGCATGCTGGCCCAGTCCGCCGTCGCCAAGGTGCTCGTGCCGCAGTCCCCGGTATCGGTCGGTTGATCGGGCAGGCGGTCTTTTGGTGGCATTCTTAGAACGATTCCAGTATAATTCGGCACGGTTTGCGAATGGTGTGCCTTTGTCTCACTTCAGGCGATGAAAGGAGCCGAGAATAACCATGAGAGAAGAACAGAGATCCGTTGATCCTGCCGCGCAGGTCCTTCTGAAAACCGCAGGAGCGAAAAATATAAAGACATCCTTTGACCGTGCCGAAAGATTGAAACCCTGCCCGATCGGACACCAGGGCGCATGTTGCAAGATGTGCCACATGGGCCCGTGCCGCCTGGTGGGCAAGGAGGAAGAGGCCGAGGGCGTCTGTGGTGCGACCCTTCCGGTGGTGACATCGCGAAACTTTGCCCGCATGGTCGCAGCCGGCACGGCTGCCCATTCCGACCACGCGCGGGACCTCGCGAACACACTGCTTGCAGTGGCGCGCGGAGAGGCAAAGGACTTTCAGATCAAGGATGTTCGGAAACTGAACCGCGTCGCGGGCTATCTCGGCATCAACATTGAGGGTAAGGCAGTCAACAAGGTCGCCGAAGAAGTCGCACTTAAGTTCCTTGAGCAGTTCGGCCAGCAGCGGGGTGAACTCGCCTATCTCGGACGTGCTCCGAAGAAGCGTCAGGAGATCTGGAAGAAGCTCGGGATTGCCCCACGCGCCATTGACCGCGAGTGCACGGAGATGCTGCACCGCACGACCATGGGCGTGGACCAGGAGATGAACAACATCATGCTGGGCGCAATGCGCACCGCGCTGGCCGATGGCTGGGGCGGATCCATGATGGGAACCGACATCTCAGACATCCTCTTCGGGACGCCGAAGCCCGTACGGACGAATGCAAGTCTCGATGTCTTCATGGAAGACCATGTGAACCTCGTGGTCCACGGGCATGAACCGTCCTTTGCCGAGATGCTGGTAGTTGCATCGGAGGACCCCGAGATTGAGGCATATGCGAAGTCCAAAGGCGCAAAGGGAGTGAAGCTCGTCGGCATGTGCTGCACGGCGAACGAGATCCTCATCCGGCACGGGATTGCGACAGCCGGCGGCTTCCTGCAGCAGGAACTGGGTATCCTCACGGGAATGGTCGAGGCCATGGTCGTGGACGTGCAGTGCATCATGCCGGCCATCGGTGAACTGTCGAAGCAATATCACACAAAAGTAATCACAACGTCACCCAAGGGAAAGATGAAAGATGCCATCCATATCGAATACGACGAGCATCATGCGCTTGACCTTGCCAAGAAGGTTGTGCGCATTGCCATCGACAACTTCCCGAACCGGAAGAAGGAGCAGGTCGCGCCAGCCCATGTCCGTCCGGCGGACCTGATTGCCGGATTCTCCCATGAGTACATCGAATACATGCAGGGCGGACAGTACCGCGGTTCATTCCGGCCGCTGAACGATGCTATTATCGCGGGCCGCATCCGTGGGGTCGTCGGCCTGGCCGGGTGCAATAATCCGCGGGTCACGCAGGACAGTCTGCATAACTTCCTCAGCCGCGAACTGATCAAAAACGATGTGCTCGTGGTCCAGACGGGCTGCTCGGCCATGGCATCGGCGAAGGCTGGCTACATGACGCCGGAAATGGCGCTGGAGAACGCGGGCAAGGGCCTGCGCGAGGTGTGCGAAGCCATCGGCATCCCGCCGATTCTCCATATGGGTTCCTGCGTTGACAACTCGCGCATCCTGACCGTTGCGACCGCTATTGCGGAAGAGGGCGGCTTGGGAGACGACATCGGAGGTCTTCCTGCAGTGGGTATAGCACCCGAATGGATGAGCGAGAAGGCCATCGCAATCGGGACCTACTTTGTGGCATCCGGCGTTCCGATCATTTTCGGTGCCGGTTCTCCCGTCAGCGCCAGCAAGTCTCTCAAGAACCTCATGGAAAACAAGTGGTGGGATATGGTGAACGCCGGGTTCTATTTCGAAGAGGACCCCGGGAAGATCCTGGAACTGACCTTGAAGCTCATCGATACGGCCCGGGAGAAGCTCAAGATCCGCAAATACGAGCCCGGCCGTTTCGGCACCGAACGGGTGCTCATGGATATGGCCGCGCGGCGCGGTTCTTTCGCCACACCCCACGGAGTCGATGTGTAGTTCCCATGATTTCTCTTACGCGGCATTGCACACATTGATTTCTCAAGGCCGGAAGGAAAAATCCTTCCGGCTTTTTTTGTGATTCAACTCACACGAGAACCGTTTCTGTTCCCGCAGCCCTCGTTGAGGGCATCTTTCTGTGCTTTTTTGAGAACAAAAAATACCATATATATGGTATTTTTTGTTGCTTCCGACACAAGATGCTGTATGTAATTGAAATAATGAATATTTTTTTACGAAAAAGCTTGACAATCGGAACAATTTAGCTATCATGCTAACTATACTTAATGTATCTAGTATGACTAGGCTAATCAGCGAGGCTGCAATGGTCAAGCGCAAGAACCCAAAGATCTATAAGACGAAAGAGATCTGTGACCGGTTCGATATCTCCCGGGCGACGCTTTTCCGTTGGGAGAGCGACGGGCTGCTCACCGGCGTGGGCCGTGACTGGCGCGGCTGGCGGCTGTACAGCGAAGTCAATTTGAGGGAGATCGAAAAGATCATCAGGAGCAAGAGCGCCTGATGGAGCAATTTGCGGCATAACCGCATCCGGAGTGATCATGCTGTTCTCGAAAAAGATAGAACCTATCGCTCTCGACATCGGCTCCACCTTTATCAAGCTCGTTCAGTTGAAGGGCTCGGGGAAGAACTTCAGCCTGGTGAAGTTCGGCATGGTCCCGCTACCGCCTGAGGTCATCGTCGAAGGCGCGGTGATGGACGCCAACCGGGTATCCGAAGCCATCAAGGAGCTGCTCGCGGCCCAGAAGGTGAAGACCAAGGAGGTTGTCCTTTCGGTCTCGGGCAGCTCGGTCATCATCAAGCGCGTCTCGATCGCCGACATGACAGAAGAAGAGCTTGCCGAATCGATCAAGTGGGAGGCTGAACAGTACATACCGTTCTCCATCGACGACGTGAACGTGGACTTCCAGAAGCTCGGGGCCGGGTCGACCGAGGGGCAGGCGGACGTGCTGCTGGTCGCCGTGAAGAAGGACAAGATCAACGACTACGTCAACCTGGCGAAGGATGCCGGGCTCGAACCCGTCGTCGTGGACGTCGATGCCTTTGCCCTGGCGAACATGTACGAGTTGAACTACGAATCGGAAGGCGGGATCACGGCGCTCCTCAACATCGGCGCGTCGGTCATGAACATTAACATCCTGCGAGACGGCATGTCGATCTTCACCCGCGATATCACGGCGGGCGGCAACCGCTATACGGAGGCGCTACAGCGGGATGCAGCGCTCAGCTATGAGGATGCGGAAAAAGCCAAACGGGGAGAGAGCGTTGCAGGAGCGGACGCCGGCCAAGTGTCCGGCATCCTGGCGACCGTGACGGAGGATATCGTCGGCGAGATCCAGCGCTCCTTTGACTTCTTCCGGTCCACGACGGGCAGCGACAGGGTCTCCCGCGTGCTCGTCGCCGGCGGATGCGCCAAGATCCCGGAGTTCACGAGGATCCTGTCGGAGCGGCTGGAGATCCCCGTGGAAGTGCTCAATCCCTTCAAGAACATCAAGGTCGACCCCAAACATTTTGAAGCAGCGACCATCAGCGAGGCATCTCCGCTTGCTGCCGTGGCAGTAGGTCTTGCGATGAGGAGGCCCGGCGACCGATGATCAAGATCAATCTTCTGCCGTCCACTCGGAAACCAGCCCGGAAGATCACGGAACTGCAGAAACAGCTGATCGTCGCCGTCCTCATCTTCGGTGTCGTCGCTGCGGGGATGGTCTTCTACTATTTCTTTCTTACGAAGAAGATATCGGCCCGGCAGCACGACCGTGCGGTTGCGCAGAAAAAGGTGGCGGACCAGGAAAACATGCTGAAAGAGGTGAAGAACGTCGAGGCCGAGCGCAAACTGGTGACCGAGAAGATCGCCGTCATCGAACAGCTCAAGAAGAACCAGCAGGGCCCGGTCAGGCTGCTCGACGAGGTAAGCCGCGCCCTTCCGAACACGGTGAACATCACCTCCTTCGTTGAATCGAGTGGGAACGTCAGCCTGGCTGGCGATGCCTTTACGAACGACGACGTTGTCCGGTTCATCGACAACCTGAAGCGGTCGCCGTATCTGGCCAACGTGTCCCTGCAGGAAACGAGCCAGGCTGTGACTGAGGGGATCGAATACTACAAGTACAAGCTCCAGTTCAAGTACAAGGGGATATAAATGGCCGCTCCTGCGATTCTCGACAAGCTGCAGAAAATGCCGGCCAAGACACGGTCGGCGGTGTTCTTTTCCCTCATCGGCGCCGCGATCATTCTTTTCATCTGGCAGGTGCATATCCCGATGACGGCGGAGATCAAAAAACTTGACACTGAGATCGCCAACCTCAAGGCGCAAGTGCAGGAGAACGATGCGAAGATCCGGCACCTGGCTGAGCTGAAGGAAGAGAATAAAGCGCTCCGCGAGCGGTTGACGATGATGCAGAAGCAACTGCCGGCTGAGACCGAGGTCTCGGATCTCCTCCGTCAGATCCAGGGGCTCGCGAACAAGTCAGGTCTGACGATGAAGCTCTGGAGGCCGGAGAAGCGGCGCGCTCATCCGAGCGGCATGTATGAGGAGCTCCCGATAACGGTGAAGTTCACGGGCGGGTACCATAACCTGGCTGTGTTCTTCGATTCCGTGGGAAAGCTGGATCGGATCGTGAACATGCTGAACGTCAAGATGGACAACGCCAAGGTGGGACGGGGCGGCGCGATGGAGATCAACATCGACTGCACCGCCATGACCTTTGCTGCGGTGGAACGGAAGGGTACCGAGGCAGCC
>JBAIYC010000322.1:0-2055 GCA_037916085.1 Nitrospirota bacterium
GGTATCTGCTTGGGGGGAGGGACCGCGGGACGCGGATAGCAATGGCATTCATGCACGGCGGCCGAAACGCCAGCATGGCCCTGATGATCGCCGGCCAGGTGTTCAGCGACCGGCCGCAGGTGCTTACAATGATCACCGTGACGGTCGTACTGATGCTCGTCGTGCTCATGCCGCTCTCTCTGTATATCGGGCGAAGTGTCGGATCTGAATCAGCAGCTTGATCGATCCGGCAGAGGAGGGGAGGCGTGCCGCCTCTCAGGCAGCGCTGTTATCCGAAACTCTTCCTCGAGATCACGACCGACAAGGGGCCCATGGACGCTGGCTATCTTGCCGCGCTGAAGGACCAGTACGCAAAAGCGATCAGGGAGCTCGCGGCTCCGGCGCCACTGGCCCGGAGTGCCGGGAATCCCGCATAATGGCCCTGCAGGGAGAAGACAAAGACGCCGAAATGGAGTATAACGTTCATAGCGGTATCATCTTTCTGACAGCATCGATAGCGGTCATCCTATCATCGTGAATCCATGAATACGGTCACCATCGTCTGGTCCTGCATCGCTTCCGCCTGCCTTACGTTGGCGGCGATGAACCTCTTCGTCTGGCTCAACAAGCACACGGCCCGGACCAATCTGATCTTTTCCGTGATGGCGGCGGCAACGGCCTGCGTCGCGTTCTTCGAGCTGTCCATGATGCTGGCGGAAACGCCGGAGGCGTACGGCCGCTACATGCGGTGGATCCATCTGCCCCTCTGGGCGCTCGTCGTCTCGCTGGTCCTCTTTGTGCGGCAGTATCTGCGGGCAGGACGTCTGTGGCTTGCCTGGACGGTCTGCGGGATGCGCACGCTATCGCTGATCCTCAATTTCGTCTTCTTCCCGAACCTCCACTACCGGGAGATCAACTCTCTGCACCCTATGCGCTTTCTCGGCGAGACCATTGCCGTTGTCAATGGCATGGTAAATCCGTGGATGCTGACCGCCCAGCTAAGTACGCTCCTCCTGGTGGCCTATGTCGTCGATGCTGCCGTTGCTGTGTATCGGAGGGGCGGCAACCGGAGCGCGGTCCTGATGAGCTGGGCCATCGTCTTCCTTGTCGCGGCGAGCATGGTCCAGGCCGCGCTCGTTTTCTGGTTGGGTGTCCACATGCCGATCACGATCAGCTTCTTTTCCCTCGGGATCGTCGTCGCAATAGCTTATGAAATGAGCCTTGACGTGCAGCGGGCGGCACAATTGTCCGATGATCTTCACGAGAGCGAGGCGGCGCTCAGGACCAGCAAGAAAGACCTGCAACAGCTCGCTGGCAGATTGATCTCCGCGCAGGAGGAAGAGCTCCGCAGGCTGTCGCGGGAGCTCCATGATGACCTGACGCAGCGGCTGGCGGTCATCGCGATCGAGGCCGGCAAGATGGAACTGGATGTGAACAAGATGCCCGAGCATTGCGCCGGGATAGCTCACACATCAGCACGGATCAAGGAGCAGCTCATCAAGGTGTCCGAGGATGTTCACGCGATATCACGCCAGATCCACCCCACCATCCTCGATGACCTGGGGCTTGTCCGGGCCATAGAATCGGAGTGTGCATCGGTCATGGGTCGGCATCCTGTGGGGATCAACTTCAGGAAAGAGAATGTCCCCGATGAGATCCAGGACGATATCGCCCTCTGCCTGTACCGTGTCATCCAAGAGGGACTGAGGAACGTCACCGCACACTCGGAGGCGAAGAACTGCATGATCTTTCTGAAGGGCGATGGCCATGCTCTCTCTTTGACCGTCTCGGATGACGGCATTGGATTCGATCCCCTTGAGGTGAGGCGCATGCCGGGGCTCGGCATCTCCAGCATGCGTGAGCGGGTGCAGCTCATCGAGGGCGAGTTCTCGATACAATCCAGGCCCGGAGCAGGCGCTGTGATAACGGTGCACGTGCCGCTTACCGGAGGCAGCGCATGAGCCGTCCGCGTGTTCTCCTGGCTGATGATCACAAGATCGTGACCGAAGGGCTCAAAGGACTGCTGGAGCCGGAGTTCGAGCTTGTCGGGACCGTCGAGGACGGCCGCGCGCTGCT
>JBAIYC010000323.1:0-6998 GCA_037916085.1 Nitrospirota bacterium
GCTCAAAGTCCATGCCGGCGATCTTGCCTTCCATCTCGGAGCCTGCTTCGGACAGGACAATGCGGTCCTTCTCGATATCCGAGGGTGCCTTCATGGTGTTCATGTTGATGATCGCGAGATGTCCGCCGTGACCGGCGATGTAGGCCGTAGCATTGAAGGTCGGAATCTTCGCAGCCGGAACCACCTTCGCCTCGACAACTGCCACATCTGCAGCGTCGACCGATGCCTTGCCCGTCAGCCCGATGTAGAGACCGGTGATGCCGAGCACTGCCAGTGCAACTGC
The DNA here is from genome assembly GCA_037916085.1 of Nitrospirota bacterium. Lineage (GTDB taxonomy): Bacteria > Nitrospirota > UBA9217 > UBA9217 > UBA9217 > JAKAHZ01. The sequence goes on from JBAIYC010000323.1 coordinate 284, forward strand.
CAGATACTTTTTCCACGTTTTCATAGTATCTCCGTTCCTCCCGTTGTGTGCAGAAGATGCACGAATAGGTTAGTCATAACAGCATCTCTACTATTGCTGAGCGCCGCTTCTCATGAAGTCCGGATTTCACCTCCTTTCGCATCCGCTCAACAACGCGTAATCTTCTCCAGAGTAGGTATACTATAATCTTGCTCAGGAATTCCTGTCAACTTCAAATTCTAATTATATGTTATCTAGTAGTCCGATTTTACGAAGAATTTACGCGGGTTGGTTTCGATCGGTAACACCGTCAAGAGTGAATTCAAATATTGTTCTGTTCGAGTTGCACAGAGACGAAGACGCGTCGGACTAAAGGTAAAGACATGCCGTGTGCCGCCCCTGCGGCGGGGTGAAACGGTCTTGTGCTATCTGAATTATAGGATCAGGCGGAAGATAAGGAGAACGACCCCTCCGCCGGGGCGGAGGGGCGATAAAGATAACAACGGGAGAGCCGGTCAGCTTACTTTCTTGACTTTGCCGGAACGGATGCAGCGGGTGCAGACGTTCATGCGGACATGGGAACCATGGGGGCCGAGCGCCTTGATGCTCTGGATGTTCGGCTTTGACACTTTCTTCGACTTATTGTTCGCATGGCTCACCTTGTTTCCTTTGAGAGCGCCTTTGCCGCAGATCTGACACATACCTGCCACGGGGACATCCTCCTCAACTTGAAAATGATTGCTTAAAAAGCAGGGCTATGCTACCATGACTTTGCAGCGCATGCAAGGGAAAAATCAAGAAAAATCACCTCTTCATGGCCTCCGAAGACCTACAGACCGTTCTCGACCGCATCAGAAAGCCACTAGCCTTTGCGGCGAAGGACGATTTTACCCACCTCAAGAGCCTCACGGAACTTGAAACATTCATCCATGCTCAGGTTGAACAGCTGCTCTCGCTGGCGGGAGACAGCAGCACGGTAAGGCAGTTCGGCGGACTCTTTGCCGGGTTCGACGGCCTTGACGATGCACGAAGAAGAAGCCGCATTCAGGAGGCAACGGTACTGCTTGATCGCATAGAGAAGGAGTCAGCCGGTCCGGGTTCCGCAGGGCAAACGAAGGCGGCGGAGCGGAAACCTGCGCTAGCCGGGTCCGGGTCGCTTCCGCTCTCCACGCCAGTACAGTTCTGCAAGGGGATCGGCCCGAGGCGGGCCGAACTGCTCCGGAAGCTTGGGATCGAGACGGTTATTGATGCCCTGTCCTATCTGCCCTGGCGGTACGAGGATCGGGGCAATCTGAAGAAGATCTCGCGCCTGACCTATGGGAGCTACGAGACGGTGAGCGGCGAGGTCGTCTCCGCGGACGTGATCCAGACCAAGCGTCAGCGCCTCAAGGTGTTCGAACTGGTGATTACTGACCGTACAGGCATCCTGGTCGGGTCTTGGTTCAACCAGCCTTACATGAAGAATACCTTCAGGCCCGGCCAGAAAGTTGTTTTGTCCGGCATCGTGAAGTCCAATCCCTTCAAGGGCGGAAGAGCGCAGATGGACAATCCGGAGTACGAGGTCCTCGATGACAATGATCCGGAGAGCCTTCTGATCCATACGGGAAGGATCGTGCCGATCTACCGGGCAACGGCTGGCCTTTCGGCCCGCGCGATCCGCAGCATCATGCGGACAGTGCTGGATTCCTGCGGCGGCTCTATCCCCGAGGTGTTGCCCTCCGCTCTTATCGAAAAGTACCGGCTTGTCCCGGCGAGGGAAGCGGTGCTCGAGGCCCATTTCCCCGAACAGGAAGAGGATCTGGGCCTCCTCAACCGTGGCATGAGCCCCGCCCATCGCCGCCTCAGCTTTGAAGAGCTCTTTGTGCTCGAGCTCGGCCTCGGCCTCCGGAAGCGGGGCATTTCCGCGGAGAAGAAGGGGATCGCCTTCCGGCTCGGCGGCAGCCTGGAGGCCTGGTTCCGAGCGTCCCTGCCCTTTAAGCTGACGAAAGCGCAGGAGAGGGTGATCGGCGAGATCAAGTCCGACATGGCGGCCGAGCACCCCATGAACCGCCTCGTGCAGGGCGATGTGGGCTGCGGAAAGACGGTCGTCGCGCTCGTGGCCTGTCTTGTGGCCGTGGAGAACGGGTATCAGGCCTGCCTCATGGCGCCGACCGAGATCCTGGCGGAGCAGCATTTCCGGAATTTTGAGACCCTGGCCAAGTCCCTCGGCATAGCACTCCAACTCCTCACGGGCAGCCAGAAGAAGAAGGGGAAGGAGGCAGCGCTTGCGGAGATCGCGGCGGGGAGAACGCATATCGTCGTCGGAACCCATGCCCTCATCGAAGAACAGGTCAAATTCCACAAGCTTGGCCTCGCCATCATCGACGAACAGCACCGGTTCGGAGTGATGCAGCGCTCGACGCTCAAATCAAAGGGGTACGATCCCGATGTGCTGGTCATGACGGCCACACCCATACCGCGCACGCTTGCACTCACGGTCTACGGAGATCTGGATGTTTCCGTGATCGATGAAATGCCCCCCGGCAGAAGCCCGGTGATAACCCGGCTCTATTTTGAGAACCGACGACGCGAGGCCTATCAGGCCGTGGAAGCGGAGTTGAGGAAGGGCAGGCAGGTGTATGTGGTCTACCCGCTCGTTGAAGAAACGGAGAAGAGCGACCTCAAGGCAGCGACGGTAATGGCCGCCCATCTGCAGAAAGACATTTTCCCCGCGTGGAGGGTCGGCCTCCTGCACGGCAGGATGAAGGCCGCCGAGAAGGAGGCCGTCATGGCATCCTTCAAGGCCGGGGAGACAGCCATCCTTGTCTCCACGACGGTCATCGAGGTTGGCGTGGACGTCCCGAACGCCACCGTCATGATGATCGAGCACCCCGAGCGGTTCGGTCTCGCCCAGCTTCACCAGCTTCGCGGGCGGGTCGGCAGGGGAGGGCATCAGTCCTTCTGCATCCTCATGGGGCCGCGCATGTTTGCCCAGGAAACCCGGGACCGGCTGACCTCCTTCACCCGGACCACCGACGGGTTCAAGATCGCCGAGGAGGACCTGAGGCTTCGGGGACCGGGCGAGTTCTTCGGTACACGACAATCCGGCCTCCCCGACCTGCGTGCCGCAAACATCATCCGCGATGCCGACCTTGTCGAAGCGGCGCGGACCGAGGCCTTTGCGTTCCTCGAGTGCGATCCGGGACTCTCGTCCTCACCCGACCTGCGCGAACTGGTCCGGCAGCGCTGGGAAGGAAAACTTGGCCTCGTGACCGTAAGTTGATATTTCCCGGTCAATCTGTTACAGTTAAAAAACCTGACGCAGCGATCCCGCCGCAGCGTACTGACGGGACGCATGATCCCATGAGGAGCGACCGCAATGTCACTTTGGGACAGGACCTTGAGGAACCTGCAGAAGGGCCATGACAAACTGACCAACATCGCCCAGACCTTCGCGGAACGCGTCAGATCGGAGATCACCATCATCCGGACGAGGATCCAGATCGACGAGGTGCGGGAAAAGATAATGGAACAGCACAGCGTCATTGGCAGGCGGCTCCTTGAACTCAGGTCAGGCGGCGCTCTGCCCCAGTCCTTCGACATCTTCTTCAAGGACAGCGAAGTGGCATCGGCGCTGGAAAAGATCGGCCAATTCGAACGCGACCTGGAAAACCTGAAGGACGAGCTGCGGAGCGAGGCACGCGCGATGCAGGCAGTGCCGCCCCGAAAGGATGATAGCGATCTATGATGATCGTAACGGTCCTGTTCCTTTTTGGTCTCGTCATCGGCAGCTTCCTGAACGTCTGCATCGTCCGGCTCCCGCGGGGGGAGTCGATCGTGCATCCGCCGTCGAGGTGCCCACGCTGCGGCTCCCGGATCGCCTGGTACGATAATATCCCGGTCCTCAGTTTCGTGCTGCTCCGCGCAAAGTGCCGGAAGTGCGGCCAGCCCATCTCCTGGCGCTACCCGGCCGTCGAGCTGGCGAACGGGCTACTGTATCTCTGGGCGGGCTCGGAGTTCGGCCTCACGGGTGAGTCCTTGCTTGTCATGCTGCTCTGTTCGGCGTTCCTCGTTATCACCTTCATCGATCTCGACCATCATATCATCCCTGACGTGATCACGCTGCCGGGGATCGTGATCGGCCTTGCGGCGGCCCCGCTCTTCATGTCGGCGCTCGATGTTCCCCTTCCGTTCCATCTGGGAAGCGTACTGCCGATTTCCCGTGCCTATCCGACCGCCCTGTGCAATTCGGTCATTGGGCTCCTGTTCGGCGGCGGACCGCTCCTTCTGATCGGGTGGATCTGGGAGAAACTCCGCAAGGTCGAGGCAATGGGGGGCGGCGACGTGAAGCTTATGGCGATGGTGGGGTCCTTCATCGGATGGAAGGGAGCGCTCCTGACGATCTTCTTCGGCGCGCTGTCCGGATCCATCGTGGGTGTCATTCTGATCGCTCTCAAGAAACATGAGAGCAACCAGGTGATCCCCTTCGGACCCTATCTTGTCCTCGGAGCGCTTGTCTCCCTCTTTTATGGCCCCGCCATAATCGGATGGTACTTCGGCATGCTGACGCCATGATCGCGAAGCTCCTGCCCATACTGTTGCCTGCGGTTGTGGTCGCCGTCGGTTTCCTGATCATCCTCGGCATGATCAGGAAATACCGGAAGGAGCTTGGGCTTTCCCATGCGGAGCAGGAACGGACAGAGGACGTTAGTTTCATCATCAACGCTTTTCACGACGTCACGAGGCAGCTTAAGGAGAAGGAAAAGGAACTGGAACGACTCCGGGCGCAGGCGGAGCAGCGGGCGGAAACGGTCGAAAGTTCGACCGAGGACATCCTTCAGTGCGTGTCCAACGGCGTCATCACCTTCGACGTCGACGGCCGCGTCGCTACGGTCAACCGGGCGGCGGCGGAAATGCTCGGCCTCGACCGAGACGCAGTGGCCGGGAAAACATGCCGTGAGGTCATTGCGAGCGATGCTCTGTGCAGGCTTATCGGAGACGCTCTTACGAGCCACATCCCGTCGCACAGGATGGAAGTTGAGCTGGAGCGAAGCGGCGCGCCGATGTGGCTCGGGTTCAATACGGCGCTCCTGACGGACCGGCAGGGAAGGGGACTCGGTGTCATCCTCTCCTTCTCCGACCTGACGGAAGTGAAGCGGCTCCAGGAACAGATCGAACTGAAGGAGCGGCTCACGGCGCTGGGAGAGATGTCCGCCGGGATCGCCCACGAGCTCAGGAACCCCATGGCGGTCATCGCAGGGTACCTGAACCTTCTGGCGAAGAAGCAGGAGACCGGCGGGCGGGAGATCATCAAGGATATCCATTCCGAGATCGAGGGAATGAACAGGATCATCGGCGACCTCCTGACCTTTGCCCGGCCGACATCGCTGAACCGTGTGACGGTCAATGTTCACGAGCTTCTGCAGTCCAGCCTGGATGCGGCTCTGCAGTCACGGCCGAAGGAGAAACTCGTGACAGATCTCTCAGCCGGGAGCGTGCAGGTGTCGGTGGACGAAGTGCTGATGCGCCAGGCATTGACAAATATCATCCAGAACGCAGTGGAGGCCATGGCGGGGGCCGGCACGCTGGCCGTCAGGACGCGGGAGGGCCGGGACCTCGCGGTCATCATTCATGATACCGGACCGGGCATCGCTCCTGAGAACCTCAAAAGGATCTTCCTGCCCTTCTTCACCACGAAGGACACGGGGGTCGGCATGGGGCTCGCGCTGGCCCACAAGATCATCATGGCCCACGGCGGCACGATCGAAGCGGAGAGCGGTGAGGGAAAGGGAACGACGTTCACGGTGAGGCTGCCGCTGCGGTGAAGCCTTTCTTGCTGTCATTGCGAGGGCAGCGAATCAATCTCGTATTCATTCGCTCGGGATAAGCTCGACAAACACGCAGGCACGAACATAACGGACTACGAGACCGCTTCGTCGCATCGATTGCTCCTCGCAATGACGGCTCGGACTATTCGGGAGCAGTGCTAGAACGTTTCTAGCCATATTCAGGACTTGCCTTAACACGATGGACACCATCCTCGTCATTGAAGACAAAGAGAGCATGCGAGCCATGCTCAAGCAGACGCTCGAGTCGGGCGGCTATCGGGTACTCGTCGCACCGGACGGCGCCGACGGGATCCGGAAACTTGCCGATGAACGGATCGGCCTCGTACTGACGGACCTGAAACTGCCGAAGAAAGACGGCTTCGAGGTGCTGAAGGCGGTAAAGCAGGACAGCCCTCTCATGCCGGTGATCGTCATGACCGCTTTCGGCACGATCGAGGTCGCTGTCCGCGCGGTGAAGGAAGGGGCCTACGATTTCCTGACGAAGCCCTTCGACACGGACCACCTGCTGCTGCTCATCAAACGGGCGCTCGATGCAACGCGCCTGTTGACGCAGAACATCCTCCTCACGACGGAGTTCGCCGACCGGCTCGGCGCCCCGACGATCATCGGGAGGAGCAAGTCGCTTCAGGAGATAACGGCGAGCCTTCAGAAGGTCGCTCCCACGAACGCGACGGTCTTGATCCACGGCGAGAGCGGGACAGGCAAAGAACTCTTCGCACGGGCGATCCATTATCTCAGCCAGAGGAAGGATGGGCCCTTTGTGGCCATCAATTCCGCGGCTATCCCCCGGGAACTGCTGGAGAGCGAGCTTTTCGGATACGAGCGCGGAGCCTTCACCGGCGCGGAGAGCAGGAAGCTCGGCAAGCTGGAGCTTGCGGACAAGGGAACCGTGTTCCTCGACGAGATCG
>JBAIYC010000324.1:0-4081 GCA_037916085.1 Nitrospirota bacterium
GGCTCACCGGCACGCTCTATGTGCTCGACGAGCCGAGCATTGGCCTCCACAGCCGCGACACCGGCCGGCTTTCGGAGATCATCCGGGAGCTCTCCGCCGCCGGCAACACGGTGCTCATGGTCGAGCACGACCCGGCACTCATCCGCTCGGCGGACCACGTGGTCGAAATGGGGCCGGGCGCGGGCGAGCGCGGCGGCCGCGTGGTCTTCGCCGGGCCCAGGGGAAGGTTCCTCCGGAGCTCCTGCCTTACGGCGGAGTATCTTTCGGGCAAAAAGGGGATCCCGATTCCGCCGAGGCGAAGGAAGCAGGAGCGGAGGTTCCTCGAGGTGCGGTCGGCCTCGGAGAACAACCTGAAAGGCATCGATGTGCGCATCCCGCTCCGGACGCTCACCTGCATCACCGGCGTCTCGGGCTCAGGGAAGTCCACCCTCGTCCAGGATACGCTCTACCGGGCACTTGCCCGCCGGTTCGCCCTCTCCTTCGAGCACCCGGGCAAGCACCGGGATATCGCAGGGACCGCGCATATCAAAGGGGTCCGGCTCATCGACCAGGAGCCGATCGGCAAGACGCCGCGCTCCAACCCGGTCACTTACGTGAAAGCCTTCGACCCGATCCGGAAGCTCTTTGCGGGCCTGCCGGACGCCAAGCGGAGGAAGTTCGGCCCCGGCCACTTCTCCTTCAATGTTGCCGGAGGCCGGTGCGCCGCCTGCGACGGGGCGGGCGTGCAGAAGATCGAAATGTACTTCTTTGAGGACATGTTCATCACCTGCGAAGCCTGCGGCGGCAGCCGCTTCAAACCCGAGGTCCTCAAGGTCCACACCCGGGGAAGGAACATCGCCGACGTGCTCGCAATGACGGTAAGCGAGGCTGTCTCGTTCTTCGAGGGGCATCCGCACATCCAGGACAAACTGCGCTCGCTCGCCGAGGTGGGGCTGGGGTATCTGCGGCTGGGCCAGCCTGCAACAACGCTCTCCGGCGGCGAGAGCCAGCGGCTCAAGATCTGTCACGAGCTGGGCGGCAAGCAGCTTCACGACACGGTGTACATCCTGGACGAACCGACCACGGGCCTCCACATGGACGACGTGAAGAAGCTGCTCGCCGTGCTGAACGAGCTCGTGAACGCCGGGAACACGGTGATCGTGGTGGAGCACAACCTGGACGTCATCAAATCAGCGGACTGGATCATCGATCTCGGGCCGGAGGGCGGCGACGCAGGCGGCCGGATCGTCGCCGAAGGCACCCCGGAGGACGTGGCGAAGGCGGAGGGATCGTATACTGGGAAGTATCTCAGGGAGTATCTGGCAGGAAAGGTCCGATAAGCGGGAACCTTGTCCCTTGAGAACATGCTGAACGGTTTCTCTGCTGTCATCGCGAGGAGCGCTTCCTGCGACGAAGCGATCTCGTAGTGCTTGATTTCACGAAATACGAGATTGCTTCGCTCTGCTCGCAATGACAAGAAAGCAGCAGATTCTTGCTAAGGAGCTCCTCAATACAGCTTCCGGCACGCTATCCCCGACCGTTCGAAGGCGGCCCGAAGCTCCTCCCCTTTGTCCTGGAAGAACTCCTCATCCATTGCCTGCCGCAGTCCGTATTTCTTGTACGCCCAGTCCGCGTAGTGGTAGTTGTACCGGTCGATCAGGACATGATCCACCCTGCCCGCGAGCATCTCCGCAAGCCCCTCGGCATGGGGAAGGAGGGGGGCGACCATGACAAATGTCCCGATCCCCGCAGCATGCAGGGCCCCCAGCGCCTCGACCCTCTTTGCGATCGGCGGGGCTCCTGGCTCGAAGATCCTCCGCACCTTCTCATCGGACGTGGTGATCGTGAATCCGACCTCGCAGTCTGAAGCTCTCTTCAGGATATCGATGTCCCGCAGGACGAGCGGCGATTTCGTCTGGATGGTGACCGGCCAGTCCTGCACCACCAGGATCTCGAGACATCTCCGCGTCAGATGGTACTTCCCCTCGAGCGGCTGGTAGGCGTCGCAGACCCCGCTCACCCAGACGCGCCCTTTTTTCTTCTTCGTGACCTCCCGCGCGAGGAGCTCGGCGGCGTTCACCTTGACATCGACGAAGGCTCCCCAAGGCTCACGGTGGCCCGTGAACCGCCGCATGAACTTGGCGTAGCAGTAGACGCAGGCATGCTGACAGCCCACGTAAGCGTTCAGGGCATAATCATAGATCTGGGACCTCGAGAGGATGGTCTTCGCTTCGATCTCTTTGACGATCATGGGACATTATACAGCAGGAGCGAGAAGGGAGGAAGGAACGGAGCGAGTAGCACAGTGATCATCCGCGCCCCGCTCCGTGCCGGGGAAAATACTATGGCACCACTTTGTTCTTTCGAAGAGAATCCATCATGACGCCTACGTATGCTTTGATCAGGTTCTGGCTACTCTCCGAGACCCGGGTCTCGCTCGTCGCGGTCCAGATGAGCTTATCCGTCTTCGCGTCGTAGAGGCTGGTTTCGGCAACCGCGTAGCGGTCCTCCACAGTATAGGCCGGCGAATAGACCGCCGTGTAACCGCCTCCGTAGTATCCCGGCCAGCCGCCGAACGGCGGTCCCACCGGAGAGAGCGGCTGTTGTGTGACCGTGCCCGGCACGACGCGCTGCTCCTCTTTCGTACCTGTAAGCCGGACGAGCAGGAGCGTGTCGAATCCGCCCGATTTGAGCTGCTGTTCAAGGGCCTCCTTCGTCGCCAATTCTTCTCCGGGAAGCACATTGTACGCGGCCACTGCCTCGATCCCGCGGGACCGGAAGTTTCGCACGAACTCGTCTTCCACGATCCTCCGGTTCACCGGTTTCTTGAGCACCGCCTGGACAAGGACCTTATGCGGCATTCCCTGGTAGGACTCATCCTTCCAGACCGACGTTACCTCTGTCGTCGCGCAGGACGCGACGAAGAAAGCGGCCGCGACGATCCCGCTCAGCAGAGCGATCAACCGTTTCATGAGAACCTCCTTCGTACGAACGCGGATCGGAGGGGAATGCGGAAAAATACACAGTTCACCCCACTCCCCGCTTCTGTTTCATTGCCTCCGCCAGCAAACGCATGCTCCCCGCAATGCCGCGGCTCTGGAGAATTGTTCGGAGCTTCGAGAACCATGAATAAGCGAACGTGAACGGGCTGCGGAGGTTCTTGTCAACGGCATAGTCATACTCCCAGACCAGGACGTACTGCGCTCCTAAATCCTTCAGAATCTTTCTCGTCTTCCAGCGGTCGTGGTCAAGCGAGTAGACATTGATGGCGCTCGGGTCCCCGTTCCAGTACTTAGCGCTCTCGACCTCTCCGGCATCGATGGCCGGTTCCAGCTTTTCTGCAAGGTCCCTGATCCGCTCCCCGTTGTCGAATACGATCCATTTGCCGCCGTATCTGGACCACACCGCCCTGTCGATCCTGCGCGGCTGGTCGGGAAGCAACCAGGTCCATATTTCGCTCTTCTCTTGGCGCACCGGCTCGCCCCTCCACCAGAGGTCTTCCTGCTCAAAGTATACCTGCCTTCCCGCTCCCCCACTTGACGACAGCGACAAAAAGTGTTTCTATTAAAGTAGAGAACGTGGAAAGAGGCAGGCGTGTCCTTATGTCTCATCATGAAGAAAAAATGCCTGCGGGAGGGCGAGGAACGGTCTGGACCTTTCTCCTGATCGGAGTTTTCGTGCTCATTGCAGGCATCTTTGTGCGCATTCCCGGAGAATCCGAATCGCTCCCGAAGGCGGAGGTCCTTAGCGGGGCGTTCCTGACAGCTGGAGCGGTAATTGCCCTGCTCATTACCTGGTAAGCTCCGCTCTACGTGACGTGAAAAGCCGCGTGGCCTTTGCCTCTGCCAATCGACGGGCCTACATCATGTGGGCGGTTAGCCCTCTGTTACCGTCTTCCGACCTCTTCTCAGTAGAAGTGCCACAGTGTGGTTTGGGTCAAGGCAAACCCTCCTAAAGACCGACCGGTGCCCGATTCCTCCCTCTCATGCTTAGGTTTGGCCGGCTGACTCAGGCAGGATAGTGACGCCCGCTACCTTCTGCGACAGCATCCGCATTCCTCCCTGAAAGCCGTGGAATCCAACATCGCGGGATTGACGACGGT
>JBAIYC010000325.1:0-6019 GCA_037916085.1 Nitrospirota bacterium
GGAGCTCGACTTCTTCATCGAGGGGGCCAGTGCGGCGCAGCTCCGGAACAACTTCAAGGACAGCGATATCCTCTGCATCCCCGAGGTCCATGCAGGGCTTTCGAGCAAGCGTGTGCTTGTGCTGGAGCGGATCGAAGGCGTGCGCATCGACGATTATGAGGGGATCGAGCGGATGGGCTGTGCGCGGAAGGACATCGCCATGAAGGGCGCTGCCGCGTTCTTCAAGATGGTCCTGCAGGACGGCCTCTTCCATGCCGATCCCCATCCGGGCAACATTTTCGTTCTTGCCGATGGAAGGCTCGGCCTCGTGGATTTCGGCATCATGGGAAGGGTGACCGAGGAAAACATGGAGCATTTTGCCAGCATCCTGGTCGCCCTCGCCGGGCATGACTACGACAGCCTGGCGCGTCAGTACGTGAACCTGGGGTTCGTATCCGAGGAAATGATCGATATCGACGAGTTCAAGCGGGATCTGAAAGAGGACCTTGCTGAGCTTCTGGAGCCCTATTATGGCATGACGGTCCGGCAGATCGACTTCGGCACGTACGTGGACAGGGTCACCCATATCCTGAACCGGCACAAGCTCAAGATACCGCAGAACCTCTACCTCATGGATAAGTGCCTGCTCACGCTCGAGGGGATTCTGAAACAGCTCGATCCCGGTTTCAACTATATTGCGGCCGCGACCCCCTATGTCGAGGACCTGATCAAACGGAAACGCCATCCGCGTCAGATCCTCCGCGCCGCGCAAAAGAACCTCACGACCCTGTCCGACCTCGCGAACAATCTTCCGCGCCAGCTCCGCAACGTTGTCGGCAAGGTCCTGCGGGGTGACATCCATGTGAAGCTCCAGCATGAAGGGCTGCAGCACGCAGTTCGGGACCTCGACAAATCCAGCAACCGGCTCGCCTTCAGCGTTATCACCGCCTCCATCATCGTGGCTTCGTCCATCATCATCCATTCCGGAGCAGGCCAGAAGCTCTTCGGCCTTCCCGTCTTCGGGTTGATCGGCTACGTGATTGCAGGCCTCTTCGGCGTCTGGATTCTCATCGGCATCCTCCGGTCCGGTCAACTTTGAACGAAACCCTGATTCTTCTCCCTGTTCTGCCATCGCTGTCCATCTCTACGAATCGGAGTCACACGTCCCGTGCCGTCTAACCGGTTGACGAATCACCGCGGACAGTTTATAGTGTCAGCTTACAGTATCATTAGGCAGTACAGGACCGTTCTCCCACCATGAACATGCGCTTGAAAACGATCAAACAGTGGATGAAGGCCCACCACTGGAAAGCGTTCGTTGCCGCAACCGCGGCGGTCATGATCACCGTCCATTTCTACATCGCGCTCTTCGTGCCGCCGTCCCGTGAGAAGGTGTGGAAGGAAGTCCAGGTCTCGGAAGGCATGAGTTTCAAGGCTATCGCCGCAGAGCTCCAGAAGGAAGGCATCATCCGCTACCGGGGCTACTTCGAGATCATCGGCCGCCTGCAGGGCATCTCGCGCAAGGTACGTGTAGGGTATTACGGGCTGGGCAGCCACATGAGCATGTGGGAGGTCCTGGACGCCCTGCGCAAGGGGAAGATCATCGAGTACGAGGTCGTCATCCCGGAAGGATACAACCTCTATCAGATCGGATGGACGCTCACCGGCACGCCGCTCATCTCCTCGGACCCCGATGACTTCATCAAGGTCGCCACAGACAAGAAGCTCGCCCAGGAGCTCGGCATTAACGCGGACCGCCTCGAAGGATACCTCTTTCCGGACACCTATTATCTGCCTAAGGGCATCACCGTACGAGATATCGCGAAGCGCATGGTCCAGCGTTACAAGGACGTATTCACCGACGAGATGCGCAAACGCGCTGAGGAGATGGGCTATACGGAGCACCAGATCATCACGCTGGCTTCCATCGTTGAGAAAGAGGCGAAGGTCGAATCGGAGCGAAAGCTCATTGCCGCCGTGTACCTCAACCGGCTGAAGATCGGCATGAGGCTCCAGGCCGACCCGACCGCGGCGTATGGACTGCGTGCCTGGGTCACGAACGTGACGACGAAGGACCTGAAGCGCAGGACGCCGTACAACACCTACCTGCACAAGGGCCTGCCGCCTGGACCCATCGCGAACCCGGGCAGGAGCGCCATCCTTGCGACGCTGTACCCTGAGAAGGTGGATTACCTCTTCTTCGTCGCCCAGGGCGACGGTTCGCACTTTTTCTCGAAGGAATACGGTTCCCACACGAAGGCCGTGAACCGCTATCACGCGAACAAGAGGCGGCTCAGGCAACAGGCACGACAGCAGGCGCTGAAGAAGGAAGAGCACAAGGATGAAGATGAATAAAGAGGCCTTTCAGCTCCTGATGAACACCCTGCAGATGGTCTGGCCCTATCTGGCAGCGACCTGGGTGGCCGGGCTGGTCTTCCAGGTCCTCATGATCATGAACCGCAAGCCGGACGTGAAGCTGTTCGACCAGCGGCTGATGTACAACCCCTTCAACGTGCAGTTCTACGGCGACCAGTATCTGACGCTCAACGGGCTGAAGTGGCGTAACCTCTCCTGGATATGTTATGGGGTCTTTGCTGCGATACTGGTGGTGATCTTCGGGATCTACTATTATGTGAAGTAATGCGGCAGAAAGCCGTCATTGCGAGGAGCGCAAGCGACGCGGCAATCTCGTGGTCAGTGATTCTCAGTCCATAACTATCGAATAGCCTGCGAACTCCGGCACGGCTTGCAGAGCTTCCTTCAATCCCTCGGCTTTGAACTTACCATAGGCCATCGAGTTGTCGTAGAACTTGATGGTCATTTTGTTCTCATCCCGTTCGAACTTCCCCCCGCCGACGACGTGCCATGCCTGGTCGGCGATCGTGAACTTCTCCCGCTTCGCGTCGTATGCCCCCTCGATGCCCTTGTCCATGCAGAAACGCTCGACGATATTCGAGTGGTACTTCGTGAGCTCCTTGGGCGAGAGGACGACGAAGATGTCCATCTCGTGCAGGATCTGGACGAACTTGCCGGCCGTGACGGGCGGGACGCCCGTCTGCGCGACGGAAGTGTAATAAAAGGGGGTGTAGTCGATAAGGACCATAATGCACGCTTTAGCGAACCTATCCGTCATTCATGCCCGAGCGCTTCTGCCGGGTATCCATCGATTGGCCTGAGTACAGGTTTCGCTTCGCTCTCGCGACCTATCCGCGGGTTCCATCCCTCAGCCACGACAGTGCCTCCTCGCTGCTCCGAAACACCCTGGACGTCCAGCCCGATTGATCCATCAGCGCCTGCCACATGCGCGCCATGCCGTAGACAACGTCACTCGATGCGACGATGGCGATCCGGACCGCGGGAAGGAGGCGTGCGATGTTCCTGTTGAGCACGGCATTGTGTGTGATATCGGCGGCGCTCGCGGCGAAATCCGTGACGGCAGAGAGGTCTGTCAGGGCGTATTCGGGCCGCAACCCGCTCTGGACCAATTTGAGGACGGTCGAGGCGCTGGTCATCAGGTCCTGCCCGGTCACGCTCTCACTGCCGATGTGGAGGATCCCTTTTCCGTTGTCGATGACCTCGGTGGAATAGGGCATGGTGCAGTCCTTTCTTTCCGTTAGCAGCATCGTGTTGTCACCGAGCAGCGACCGTAATGACGTGAGATCTACTCACGCTGCCTCGGGTCCAGCGCGTCCCGGATACCCTCGCCGAGCAGGTTGTATCCCAGCACGGTGATGAGGATGGCGAGGCCGGGAAAGGCGGAGAGCCACCAGGCTATCTCGATGTTGTCCTTACCCGAGGAGAGGAGGCTCCCCCAACTTGGCGTCGGAGGCTGGACGCCGAGGCCGAGGAAGCTCAGGGCGGATTCTACGAGAACAGCGCCGCCTATCCCCATGGTAGCGGAGACGAGGATGGGGGAGAGGCCGTTCGGAAGGATGTGTCGGAAGATGATGCGGCGGTCATTTGCGCCCAGTGCCCGGGCAGCGGTGACGAACTCGCGCTCCTTGAGCGAGATGAACTCGGCCCGCACGAGCCGGGCCGGTTCCATCCAGCTCGTGAGGCCGATCACGATCATGATGTTGATGATGCTCGGCTCCAGGATGGCGATGACGGCGAGGACCAGGAAGATCGTCGGGATGCTGAGCATGATGTCCACGAACCTCATGATGGCGCTGTCCAGGTAGCCGCCGTAGTATCCTGCTGCTGCGCCGAGAAGGATGCCGATGATCGTGGCGATGCCGATGGCAACGAACCCGACCTCGAGCGAGACGCGTGAGCCCCAGATCATGCGTGAGAGGACGTCACGGCCCAGGTCGTCTGTACCGAAAGGATGGCTGGCGCTCGGGCCTACGAGGATGTTCTTGATGTCGATGGCTGAAGGATCGTAAGGGGAGATGAACGGCGCGAAGATGGCGACGATGAAGACCGCGAGCACAAGCAGTCCGCCGCCGAAGGCGAGCCAGTTCCTGCGGAGAACATGAAATGATTGCCGGGTTGTAAGTGCGATGTTATTGGCCATAGTTGTTCTGCTGATCGCGCTATTTCAACCTTACCCTCGGATCGGCCCATGCATAACAGATATCCGCGAGGAAGTTCCCGAGCATGGTGAGGGCGGCGGCGGGGACGAGGACGCCCATGGCGACGTTGTAGTCACGCGAGAATACAGCCTGGTACATGAGCCTGCCCATGCCGTCGATGCCGAAGACCGTCTCCATGATGACGCTGCCGCCGATGATCCCCGGCAGTGAAAGGCCAAGGATGGTGATGACCGGCATCAGTGCGTTGCGGAGCGCGTGCTTATAGATGACGGTTCGCTCCGGGAGCCCCTTGGCGCGGGCCGTGCGGATGTAATCCTGGCGCAGGACCTCGAGCATGTTGTTCCGCATGTAGCGCGAGAAACCAGCGAGCCCTCCGATGGCAGATACGAAGACGGGCAGGACCAGATGGTTGGCGCGGTCCATGAGCCACTGCCAGGAGGTGAATCCGGTCGTATCCAGGCTCGATATTCCTGAGATAGGAAGGATCCCCCACTGAACGCCGAAGAGATAGATGAGCAGGAGCGCCATCCAGAAGGCAGGCATTGAGTAGCCAACGAAGACGAAGACGGTCGTCAGCCGGTCCAAGACCGAGTATTGATGCGTTGCCGAGAGCACACCGATGGGAATGGCGATGATGAGGACCAGGCCGAGCGAGAGGAAATTGATGGTCAGGGTGATGGGAAGCCGCTCCTTGATCTTGTCCTTCACCTTGCGGCCGTCAGCAAAGGCCTCGCCGAAGTCGAGCGTCACGAACTTTGTGAGCCAGGTGATGTACTGCTTATGGATCGGCTGGTCCGCGCCGTAGAGCTTCCGGAGGCGCTCCCGTGCCTCGGCCGATGCTTTTGCGGAGAACTCCATCTGCGCTTCCGCCGGACCGCCCGGCGCCAAGTGCATGATGGTGAAGGAGAGGAGCGTGATCCCCAGGAGGATAGGGACCATGAGGAGCATGCGTTTCAGGCTGTAGAGAAGCATAGGGAGATCAGCCTTTTACCTTATAGACGAGGTCGAAGGGCCTGGCAGGCTGGGAGAGCTTGATGCCGGTGAACTGGCCGCGAGCGGCTTTTTCCACGGTCTTATGGTCGAACTCCATCGCCTCGATCTTCTGGGTGATGTCCGTGATGGGGCCCTTGATATGGACGGTGTCGCCGACCGCAAGGTCTCCGTAGTCGAGCTTGACAGCGGCAATGGAATTCTTGTCGAAGAACCTGAGGATCGAACCGATGCGTTCCTCCATGGCACCAATGATAGTATAAAACATAGGCCGTTTCAAGGGAAAAGCTGGCACAGGAAAGGTCAATTGCAGCAAAGAACTGCCGATTTATTGGCCATATAGCGCTTGACAATGCGGAGGTCGATGAGTATTATATGTTCTGCCGTAAGGGGTTGATGAACGCGGTGTTGCGCGGGGCGTGGCGCAGCCCGGTAGCGCGCCTGCTTTGGGAGCAGGATGTCGGAGGTTCAAATCCTCTCGCCCCGACCATTTAGCTTAGGGCTGCCGGTTCAGG
>JBAIYC010000326.1:0-1740 GCA_037916085.1 Nitrospirota bacterium
GTCGTCATCCCCTGTTACAACCGTATCCTCCCGTGGGGCAGGGGCTTTGAGGCGAGGTTCGGCGCACCTCTTGCGGACTACCCGTCAGGTGATCCCGGGAAGGATGCCCGGCGAATGAACGAGGAGATCGAGAAGATCGTGCGGCAGAATCCTGAGCAGTACCTCTGGTCCTACCGGCGGTTCAAGACCCGTCCTGCTGGAAGTCCGCCGATCTACAAGTAAACGAATTCAATAGGGAATCCTGCCCTTCCTTCCTCATAAGTGATTCTTATACCAGCGAAGAATCATTTAATGGTCCATTTCCGGATTTTTTCTTGACAGTCAATGATTCGTTATAATATCATAACGAGCCGTGCAAATTTCAACAGCGGCATTGCAGAACGCACCGCGATTGTTTCGGCATTTTTTGCCGATCTGACAAGGAGGATAAGGACTGGAAATGGCACATTGGAACGGTCGGTTGGTCATGGTCTTCATCTTTGTTCTGATCGCGCTTGTTGCGGCGAGTCCAGTGATAGCGTCATCCGACGCAACAGCGCCTGCGGCGCCTGGGCACGGGGAGGTTGCTTCCGCAGCTTCTGCAACGACGCCGACAGCATCGGCTGCTCCGGCTGCTTCCCAGTCCAAGATGCCCTGGTGGAGCTGGCCGCTCATTCTCTTCGTCGTAACGTTCATCCTCGGCATCCTTGCCGTCCTCGGCGGGGTGGGCGGCGGCGTTCTCTATGTTCCGATCATCGGCGGGTTCTTCCCCTTCAACCTGGATTTCGTCCGGGGCGCTGGGCTCATGGTGGCGCTGGCGGGCGCTCTCGCCGCGGGACCGGGACTTCTGAAGCGGAACCTGGCGAGCCTTCGGCTGGCCCTGCCGGTAGCGCTCATTGCTTCGTCGTCGGCCATCGTGGGCGCCATGATCGGCCTTGCCCTCCCGCAAGACGTGGTGCAGATCGCCCTGGGCGTGACCATCCTCGGCATTGTCGGTATCATGCTGATGGCCGGAAAGTCCGATTTCCCCAAGGTTCCCCAGCCGGACAAGCTTTCCCAGGCGCTCGGCATCATGGGCATCTATCGCGAGGAATCCATCGGCAAGGAAGTGGAGTGGAACATTCACCGGACCGTTCCCGGTCTTCTTCTCTTCATCGGCATCGGCATCATGGCCGGCATGTTCGGCCTGGGCGCGGGCTGGGCGAATGTCCCGGTGCTGAACCTGCTCATGGGCGCGCCGCTCAAGATCTCGGTGGCGACGAGCAAGTTCCTGCTTTCGATCACCGACACGTCGGCCGCCTGGATCTATATGAACAATGGCGCGGTGCTGCCCATGATGGTGGCGCCGTCGATCATCGGCATCATGCTCGGCTCCATCGTGGGCGTCAAGATCCTGGCAAAGGCGAAGCCAAAGGCCATCAAGTGGATGGTGCTAGCACTGCTGCTCTTTGCGGGCCTCCGGGCGCTGCTCAAGGGGCTCAATATCTGGAAATGACCGAGAACATACACGGAGGAGCGGACAAATGACTTCCGATAAGGCCAGGGTAAGTGAAGAGCAGATAACCTACGCGACGGTCCTGAACATCGGCATGTGGCTGGGATTCGCGATCCTGTGCGTGACATTCCTGCTCTATGTCTTCGGAGTGTTGCCGAGCTTTGTCCCCATCGAAGACCTGTCAAAGCATTGGGGCAAGAAAGTGCATCAGTTCAACCATGATCTCCATGCGCCGACCGGCTGGGGGTGGTTGTCGCTCATCAGCA
>JBAIYC010000327.1:0-3425 GCA_037916085.1 Nitrospirota bacterium
CCGTGACCGCATCCTGGACCTCGAGCGTGACGAGCGTTTGCGTTATGTCCTCGTGCTGAAGAACCAGGGCTTCGAGGCGGGCTCCGCGCTGAATCACTCCCATTCCCAGATCATAGCCACTCCGGTCATTCCCAAACGGGTGAAAGAGAAGCTCGACGGCGCCAAGTCCTACTACGATTACAAAGAACGATGCATCTTCTGCGACATGGTGCGGCAGGAGCTTGCCGACGGGGCGCGGGTGGTAGAGGAATCGCGGCACTTTCTGGTCTTCACGCCCTTTGCCGCACGCTTTCCCTTCGAAACATGGGTGTATCCCAAGAAACATTCCTGCACCTACTCGGACATCACCAAGGAAGAGATGATGGACTTCGGCAGGACGCTCAAGAACACGCTCCTTCGCCTGAGCAAAACGCTGGACAACGCGCCGTATAACTACATCCTCTATACGGCGCCGAACCGGGTGCTAAGGCACGGCCACTGGCATACCCTGAGCGAAGATTTCCACTGGCACCTGGAGATCATGCCGCGGCTCACCCGGACCGCGGGCTTCGAATGGGGTTCCGGCTTCTATATCAACCCCACGCCACCGGAAGATGCAGCGAAATATCTCCGAGAGATTAAGTTCTAGCACCTCCCGCAGCTCTCCCCAGTCCGATTCTCCGGGATGCAGCCATGTTACGATACAGAGTCAGACCGGACCGAAGCTCCATTGAAGGCCGCGGCGCATTCGCCGCTGAGGCAATCCCCGGCCGCGCCAAGATCGGCGAGATCACCGGTGAGCTCATCTCGATCAGAGCAGCGCGGCAGCGGGCACGGGGCCGGTGCCGGATGTGTCTCATCGACATCAGTGGAACGCAGGCCCTCGACTGCACGAAAGGGAACGTGCTGCGCTTTCTGAATCACTCCTGCAGGCCGAACGCCTATCTCAGGGTCTTCCGGGAGCAGGTGGAGGTCTACGCACGGCGGCGCATCAGGAACGGCGAGGAGCTCACGGTGGACTATGGCGAGTCACCGCACAGTGGAGGGATGAAGTGCCGGTGCGGCCATCCGGATTGCCGAGATCGGATCTAGGCTACGGCAGCCGCATCACACCCCAGGATGACGCAAAAAAGGAGCCGCGCTCTCGGCACGAGAACGCGGCTCTTCCTAATTCAGGCAAGGGGAAAGACTACGTTGCCCGCGTCTTCGTATAATTCAGCATGCCTCCGGCAAGAAGAATGGCGCGCTGCCTGCCGCTGAGCGAGTAGGTGAGGGCGACCCGCTTCCCGGACCTCCTGTCGAGGAGCAAGAGGCCGGAGCGGGTCTCCAGCGCTGCCTTGATACCTGAGATCTCGATCTCGCTTCCCTCGGCGAGGCCGCTATAGTCCGCCTCGGAGACGAAGGTGAGCGGCAGAATGCCGAAGTTCACCAGGTTCGCCGCGTGGATGCGCTCGAAGGACTTTGCGATCACTGCTTTGACGCCAAGGTACATGGGACAGATAGCGGCATGCTCGCGGCTTGAGCCCTGGCCGTAGCTCGCACCGGCGACGACAACGTTGTGCACACCCGCCTTCTTGTTCTCCAGCGCCTTCTTCGAGAATCCGGCATCGACGCCTTCGAAGACAAACTCCGCGTATTTCGAGATGTTGGAGCGGTACTTCAACCGCGAGCCGGCGGGCATGATGTGATCCGTCGTGATCTTGTCCCCTACCTTGATGGCAACGACCCCCCGCACGGTGTCCGGCATCGGCTCGCCTGCCGGGGGCGCGCCGATGTTCGGGCCGCGCGCGATCGTCACGGTCTCGGGCCGGTCTGATGGCGGGAGGATCATGCTGTCGTCTATCCAGAACTCTGCGGGCACCACGATCTCGGGGTAGGGAATGCCCAGGTCGCGAGGATCGGTGATCGCGCCGGCGAGCGCTGACGCGACAGCGGACTCCGGGCTGGCCAGGTAGACGCCTGCGCTCTTCGTGCCGGAGCGGCCCTCAAAGTTCCTGTTGTTCGTGCGGACTGACACGGCATTGGTCCTCGGGGCCTGACCGGCACCGATGCAGAACCCGCAGGTGGACTCCAGGATGCGTGCGCCGGCGGTGATGATGTCTGCGAGGGCGCCGTTCTTCGCGATCATCTCGAGCACCTGGCGAGAGCCCGGCGCGACTCCGAAGCTCACGTCGGGATGGACGCGCCGTCCCTTCAGCATCGCCGCAACCAGCATGAGGTCGTGATACGACGAGTTCGTGCAGGACCCGACCATTACCTGGTCGACCTTCGTGCCGCCGAGTTCCCTCACCGTCGCGATAATGTCGGGAGAATGGGGCTTTGCCATGCGCGGCACCAGGCTGCCGAGGTCCAGGTCGATGACCCGGTCATAGGAGGCATCGGCTGCGGCCGAGAGCTCGACCCACTGGTCGCCGCGCTTCTGCGCCTGCAGGAACCGCCGGGTGATCTCATCGCTGGGGAAGACCGACGTGGTGACGCCAAGCTCCGCGCCCATGTTCGTGATGGTGGCGCGCTCGGGCACCGAGAGCGTCTTGACGCCGTCCCCGCCGTACTCGATCACGGTCCCCACGTTGCCCTTGGTGGTCAGTTTTTCGAGCAGAGCGAGGATCACGTCCTTTGCCGCTACCCAGGCGGGAAGCTTTCCGAAAAGGTTCACCTTCACCACCTTCGGGCAGGTGAGGTAGAACGGTCCTCCTCCCATGGCCACGGCGACGTCCAGGCCGCCCGCGCCGATGGCAAGCATGCCTATGCCGCCACCCGTCGGTGTGTGGGAGTCGGCGCCCAGCAGGGTCTTTCCCGGCCTGCCGAAGCGCTCGAGGTGGACTTGATGGCAGATGCCGTTCCCTGCTTTCGAGTACAGGATGCCGTACTTAGCTGCCATGGTCTGAAGATAGCGGTGATCATCGGCGTTCTCGAATCCATCCTGGAGCGTATTGTGGTCAACATAGCTCAGGGACAGCTCCGTTCTGACCTTCGGCACACCCATGGCCTCGAACTGCAGGCAGGCCATGGTGCCGGTCGCGTCCTGCGTCAGGGTCTGGTCGATGCGGATGGCGATCTCCGTTCCCGCCTCGAGCTTCCCTTCCATGAGATGCGCTTCCAGGATCTGGTGGACGATGTTCTTTCCCATGCGAGAGCACTCCTTGCACGTTAAGGATTTCGGAGCCGCATTATAGAGCTTCCCGCGGCGTGAGACAACAGAAAAAGGGCTTCTCGTGCCCGATGTCAGGGCCGGCAAAACGTATGCGGTCAGGGCATACCTCGCTACAATGTGGTATACTTGAGCCTTAAGATTCAATCACCAATCACAACGAACGATCTTCAAGGAGGGAATCCATGGTACAGAAGGCAAGTGCAAAGCTGACGGACATGATGAACCAGGCGATCGCGGGAGAGCTTCAGGCGATCGTGCAGTACATGTGGCATCACATCATGGTGAAGGGGCT